>DATKZW010000461.1:0-2790 GCA_035527775.1 Sumerlaeia bacterium
GTCAGCGCCCGAGAGTCCCAGAGTCGAGATCCTAATCTGCCCGGCCCCGCGTGGCATGGACGCTCGGTCTTGATGGTGGGACCACATCTTGCTACACGCCCCGTCGGGGGTGCGATAATGCGTGCGAAAAAAGTGATGCGCAAAGGGGACCGCTTTCGGTATCTTGGCGCGCAGGGAACACGGCAGGGGAATTGGCAAGAGGCATCCATGAGATCTGCTCCGATCGAGATAGCGGGAATACCCATTCTGCCGATGCGGTTTGCTCTTCGCATTCCTCCCGCTATGCTGGCAGCAGCGCTTCTTGCCTGCGCCCCTCTATGGACTTCATGCAGCCGTCTCGAGGCCGTCGCGTCGGCCACCCTCGGCGAGTTCGCCAAGGCCCGCGCCGACCGGGCGGCCCGCGCGATCATAGCCCAAAAACAGACCGGAGCGCTGGGAAAACCCGGCGAGATCGATATCGAACCCGCCAGCGATCCCTTGACGGAGAAGATTCTCGCTGACGCAGAGCGCCTGGACTGGAGCAAGGACACCTACACAACCCCTTCCTGCCTCCTCTCCCTGGCCGACGCCTTCGCCGTCGCTCTTGCCAACAATCGCGACTACAAGAGCCGCAGGGAGACGGTTTACGCGCAAGCCCTTGCCCTGACCGAGACGCGCCGGGACTACCAGCCGCTATTCAGCGCGTCGGCCCATGCCGACGTCACACGAACGGATCTCGGACACGAGAGCCCGGCCGGCGGCAACGTCGAGCGTTTCGGCTCCCGCGGATTCTCGGCCGGCGTGACGCAGCTTCTGGCCACCGGCGCCCGCGTGAGCCTCGACTTCTCCCACGATTTCGTTCGCTACTTCACGCACGAAGCCCGAGCAAGCGCCTCCAACAGCCTCTCCTTTTCCGCGGTTCAGCCTCTGCTTCGCGGCGCGGGCCGCCTCGTGGCGCGCGAGAACCTCCTCCAAGGCGAGCGCGAGATGATCTATACCGTCCGCGATTTCCGCCGCTTCCAACAGGGATTCGTCATCGACGTGGCGGATCGTTACTACCGCTTGCTCAGCGCCCAAGACCAGCTGCGCAACGCCCGCACGAACTACCGCAGCGCCGAAGCGAACTGGCGCGAGTTGAAGCGCCTGGCCGAGGGAGGGCGCAGGTCCGACCTCGAGGTGGACCAGGCGCGCCAAGCCTTGCTCGAAGCGGAAGTCCGCCTCTCGCGGACCGAGAAAGACTACGCCCGGCAGCTCGATCTTCTTAAGATCTTCCTGGGGCTGCCCATTGACCTCGACGTTGGGCCGGATTCCAGAGAACTGGACCGCGTTGCCGAACGGGGCCTCCTCCGTCCGGACATGGGCCTCTCGGAGGCCGTAGACGTCGCCCTTGCCGAACGATTGGACCTGAAAACCATCCAGGATCGGGTCGAGGACCGGCGCCGCGCCGTTCGGATCGCCCTGCGCAATTTCCTCCCCACGCTCGACGCCCGTTACGGCTATTCCACGTCGACGGGCGACGAGAAGGACCGGGTGAAACTCGATTTTCGAGACAACACGCAGGAGTGGGGCATGAATCTCGGCGTGCCCTTCGACTGGACCCCGCGCCGCAACGACTACCGCCTCGCTGAGATCGCTCTCCAGGAGGCGGAGCGTTCCCTCGATCTCTTCCGCGACCAACTCATTCTCGAAGTCCGCGACGCTTGGCGCGAACTGGAGAACGCCCGCACCGACTATCGCGTTCAGCGGGAAGCCGTCCTTCTCGCCGAACGCCGCGTGCGGCGCGCGTCCCTTTTTCTCCAGAGCGGCCGCTCGATCGCGCGCGACTTGCTCGAGGCCGAGGACGACCTCCTGGCCTCGCGAGACGCTCTGACCCACGCTCTGGTCAATCACACGATCCAGAGACTCCGATTCTGGAACGCCGTCGAACGCCTTGAGGTCGACGAGAAAGGGCTGTGGGTTGGCGAGGGCGACGCCGGCGCGCCGGGGAACCGGCCGGACGCGCAAGAAGCAATGCAACCGGGGATGAAAGAGAGATAGAGCATGCGAGACTCGGGCGGTCGTGCGATGAGAACGCGGGTTGGCGCGATGCTGCTTCTGAATGCGCTGCTCTTTGCGACCCTGACCGGGTGCGAAGGGAAACCATCCATACCCGGAGCGGACGACTCCGACGCCAAGAAGAACTCCACTCTGCGCGAGCAATTGGAGAGTCTCCGCGGCATCGGCGGCAAGGTCGAAGCGCCCGTTGTCAGAATCACCACGGGGACGATCTGTTCGGAGCTCTCCGTCACGGGAGAACTCGTGCCCCGCCAATCCGCGATCGTCAAACCGCTCATGGACGGCCGCATCGCGTTTGTCCGTTCCATCAAGGTGGGCGACATGGTCGAGGAAGGCGAACTCATCGCGAATATCGACGACCGCGACATCGAGGACGAGATCGAGCAGCAGCATCGTCAGATTGCCATCAGCAAAGAGCAGATCAAGCTCGATGAAAACGATATGGCCCAGCGTCAGAAGGATCTGGAGTTCGATCGTCAGATGGTGAAGGAGGGATTCCTCAATGAAAGCGAATTGCGCAAATCCGAGCTAAGCTTGGACCGCGCCAATATCGCCCTTCGCCAGAGCAATCTGCGCCTCGAGCAAGAAGAGAACCGGCTCCAAAGAGCCCTGCGGCAGCGCGAGAAAGTCCCCATCAAGGCGTCTCTCAGCGGCATGGTGGTTCTGGCCAGTCACCTGACGGGCGAGAAAAGCGCGACCGACCTCCTGAACGAAGAGATTATGGCATTGGAAGGGACTCTTGTGAATTCCGGCACT
>DATKZW010000462.1:0-3856 GCA_035527775.1 Sumerlaeia bacterium
AGTTGTGCGCAAATGAAGAAGGTCGCGTACTGCGGCACGGGCTGCAAGGGGTTCACGAAGTGTGAGAAAATGATCGACCACCCCTACTCCAAGCCGTTCATGAAGAAAATCGCGGACCGTTTGGCTTGACGAGCGGTCGCTGCCGCGGCTATTCTCCCGTTCATTGACGGCGCGGATCGGCTCTCCGGTCCGCGCCTCTCCTTTTCCCGGCCTCGGAGAAGAAGGGGTGCGTGGAGGCGCCCTCGACCCGGGCATTGGAATTGCATTCTGCAATGCGCTTGCCACTCAAGGCTTGCATTCCGCAATGGCCATGCTCTCCGTCGGCGCCAGAGAACAGAGCGTAGCACCCTGAAAATTGGGTGCTTACACTTCTCCTGGCCGTCACCCTTCCCATCTGGCACGCACTGTGCGGTTACACGTCCATTGTGAGAGTTGCCGTGCCCACGCACTCCGGTCGAATCTCCCCCGTCTTTGACGTCGCGGAGTGTTTGCTCCTGCTGGATATCGAAGGCGACCACCTCGTTCGGCGACGCGAGGAACGCATCGCTGCGTTGGAGCCCCTCCACCGAGTGAGGCGTTTGAGCGAACTCGGCGTCGAAGCGCTCATATGTGGCGCGATCTCCGGGCCCCTTGAGGAGCAGCTGGCCGAGACGGGAATCCAGGTCATCTCGCAGAGATGCGGCCCGATTGACGACGTGCTCCGCGCATTCGTATCGGGAGAACTGAGAGAAGGGGCATTCTTGATGCCGGGCTGCTGCGGCCGGCGTCGCCGGCTTCGTGGCCGACGGCGTCACGGACAGCAGCAGCCGGAAGGAGAGATCGACGATGAAAGTGGCAGTTACGTCCCAAGGCGAAGATTTGGACACTCAGGTTGATCCCCGGTTCGGAAGAGCGAGGAATTTCGTTGTGGTGGATACCGAGACCGGCGCTTTCGAGACTCATGACAACGCTCAGAACCTGAACGCCAGCCAGGGAGCCGGGATCCAGGCGGCGCGGAACGTGGTGGAGATGGGGGTGAATGCCGTCATTACGGGAAACGTGGGCCCCAAAGCGTTCGCCGCCCTCCAGGCAGGCAACGTGCAGGTTCATATCGGGGCCGGGGGCTCCGTTCGCCAGGCGCTTGAGGACTTCAAAGCGGGCAGGCTCCAGTCTGCCAAGGAAGCAAACGTGGAAGGGCGCTGGGTATAGTGTCGAGGCGAGACGCCCACGCAGATGCCCCGGAAAACCATACGAGGAGGTGATTACAATGCCAAAAGGCGATGGAACAGGGCCCCAAGGTCAAGGCCCCGGCACAGGCCGGGGACTGGGTCCTTGCGGCGCCGGAAAGAAACGCGGCGGAGGCCGCGGACGCGGCGCAGGACAGGGCCAAGGACAAGGACAAGGACAAGGCCAAGGACAAGGACAAGGCCAAGGCCAGGGCCAAGGCCAAGGCCGAGGCCGCGGGAAAAACAGGTAGGATCATCCTGTAGAGACTATTAAAGGAGGTATCGTATTATGCCAGCTGGAGACAGAACCGGTCCAATGGGACTAGGCCCCATGACGGGGCGCGCAGCCGGGTACTGCGCCGGATATCCGATTCCGGGTTTCGCGAACCCCGCCTTCGGGAGGGGCGGCTTCCGAGGGGGGCGTCGCGGGGGCGGAGGCGGATACGGATGGCGCAATCAGTTCTACGCGACCGGCCTGACGGGTTGGCAACGGGCGGCGATGGGTATGCCAGGCGCCGCGTTTCCAGCCCCTGTGGGCCCTGGTCCGGTGACGACGAAGAAGGACCAGCTGCGGGCGCTCAAGACCCAGGCCGAATACTTCGAGGACGCCCTGAAAGGGATCAAAGAGCGGATGGAACAGATCGAAGAGAGTCCAGAGGACTGAAGCGCCGCGGGAGGAGCCGCTGCGAACGCGGGGGCGACGGCGGAAGAGTCGTTGCCCCCGCCCGCCGCGTCCCGGAGAGGGAAGACTCATGATGGAGAACGCCGTTGGGGCAATCGAGCCAGTGAGGGCAGACGATGGAGCAAAGCGATAGCGATGGCCGAGACGTAATCTCATTTCGTCCGATCGGCCGCTTCCGGACGCCCCATACTTTGCCGGAGAGGACGCCCATCCAGCCGTGCTTTGCGGCGGGCTGTGTGGGGCGAGTTGAGATCTTCCCCGAGTACGAGGAAGGCCTGCAAGATATTGAGGGGTTCTCTCATGTCATCGTCCTCTACCACTTGCACAGGGCCGGCCCTGTTTCGTTGAAAGTGCGGCCGTTTCTGGAGGACAGGCTCCACGGCGTCTTCGCCACGCGCCACACGCGTCGCCCCAACCCGCTGGGCCTGAGCGTACTGCGGCTCATCAAGCGGGAAGGGCGCGTCCTCGTCCTCGACGGCGTCGACGTTTTGGACGGGACCCCCGTTTTGGACGTCAAGCCCTTCGTCAGCCGATTCGACGTCCCGAACGAGGTCCGCAACGGCTGGATCGAGGGCGTCGCCGAGCAGGAAGCCTGGCGACGAGGGCGACGCGAGACGAAGACTGGAGACGAGACGTGAAGATGGCCGTGGCAAACGGCAAGGGCGGCACAGGCAAAGCAACCGGCGAGCTCGATCCACGATGGTCGCGATCCCGCGACCGAAGGATGTATCGCTGAACGGACCAGGAACCAGGCCGCCGTCGAATGGCGGAAGGCCTGAGAGCGGAAGGCGCGATTCCCTTTTGGTGTGGCCACCTTGCTGCACAAGCGATGTCCTCTTCCCTCTGCCGTTCGCGGAAGAGACCTCTGCCGACGAGTAGGCCGGGATGGCCGACGCCCCGCGTCCTGGCGGCTACGGCGCGGCAATCACGAAGGAGAAAGGATCTTGGCAATGAAGCGTGCGGACATTGTTGTCATCGGCGGAAGCGCGGCGGGCCTCACCGCGGCCATCACGGCCAAGCGGCACTATGCCGACAAGAAAGTCGCGCTCATCCGTAAGGAGAAACAGGTGCTGATCCCGTGCGGGATTCCCTACATCTTCGGAACGGTGGGGAGCCCCGAGAAGTGTCTGATGCCGGATGAGGCGCTGTCCAAGAACGACATAGAACTGCTCATCGACGAGGTGACAGAACTCGACCGCGAGAGGGGCCGGGTGCAGACAGCGAAGGGAGAGACCGTCGCCTATGACCGGCTCGTCCTGGCCACGGGATCGCTGCCGTCGATGCCGCCTATTCCGGGCCTCCAATTGGGCAATGTCTTCCCTGTGTTCAAGGATGTCGCCCATCTTCACGGCATGCAGGAAGCGCTTGAGGGCGTCTCCGACCTGGTCATCATCGGTGGCGGGTTCATCGGCGTGGAGTTCGCGGACGAATGCAAGAAGGGCTTCAAAGCGAATGTCAGCATCGTGGAGATACTGCCGCATTGTCTGATGCTGGCCTATGACGAGGAGTTCTGCGAGCACGCCGAACGGCTATTGACGGAGCGGGGCATCACTCCCGTAACGGGCACGACGGTCAACCGGGTCACGGGCAGGAGTAACGTGGAAGGAGTCGAGTTGGCGGATGGGCGAGCGCTTCCGGCGCAGGCCGTCATTGTCAGCATCGGCGCGACCGGAAACGTGACACTGGCGAAGGACGCAGGGCTGTCCCTTGGACCGACGGGCGGGATCGTCGTGGATCGGACCATGCGGACGCCGGATGCGCAGATCTTCGCCTGTGGGGACTGCGCGGAGAAGATGTCGTTCTTCGGTGGACGTCCCTCTGCCCTGAAACTGGCCTCCATTGCCACGGCGGAGGCGCGCATCGCCGGGGCGAATCTGTACGGCACGCGGCGCGAGAATATTGGGACCGTGGGCGTATGGTCCACAGTCATCGGTGATACGGCCTTCGCGACCGCCGGACTTACCGAGGC
>DATKZW010000463.1:0-11788 GCA_035527775.1 Sumerlaeia bacterium
GGCGTGTGGTCTGTTGATTCGGCCCGCGGGCCGGGCCGCCTAGGCGCAGGAAAGTCGGCCACGGCTCGATCCTCTGTCGCAGGAGAAGGAGAACTATGATCAAAGTGGCCATGATTGGCGCCGGAAGCATTGGGTTTACGCGCAGGCTCATGCGTGACATTCTGACCGTGCCGGAGTTGCAGGACACGGTCTTCAGTTTCACCGACATCAGCGAGCGGAACCTCAAGATGGTGACGCAGCTCGCGCGGCGCGACATCCGCGAGAACGCCAGGAAGGCGCCCAGGCAAATCCGAGCGCGCGTCCTCGCCACGACCGACCGGCGCGAGGCGCTCCGCGATGCGGACTACGTCGTCAACATGGCGCGCGTGGGCGGGCTCGAGGCCTTCCAACTCGACATCGACATCCCGCTCAAGTACGGCGTCGATCAGTGCGTCGGCGACACGCTCTGCGCCGGCGGCATTATGTACGGTCAGCGCGGCATTCCCGAGGTCCTGGCCTTCTGCAAGGACATTCGGGAGGTCGCCAAGCCGGGCGCCCTGTTCCTGAATTACGGAAACCCGAACGCCATGCTCACGTGGGCCGCCAACCGCTACGGCAAGGCGCCCACCATCGGCTTGTGTCACGGCGTCGAAGGGGGGCATCATCAGATCGCCGACGTCCTCGGCCTTCCGGTCGAGGAGGTTGACATCATCTGCGCCGGCATCAACCACCAGACTTGGTACATTCAGGTGCGCCACAAGGGCAAGGACCTGACCGGGAAGCTGCTGGAAGCGTTCGAGACGCACCCGCATTACAGGAAGACCGAGAAGGCCCGCATCGACGTCTTGCGCCGCACCGGGCACTACTGCACCGAAAGCAACGGCCACTTGTCCGAGTACGTTCCCTGGTACCGCAAGCGCCCCGAGGAGATCAAAGACTGGATCTCGCTCGACAGCTGGATCAACGGCGAGACGGGTGGCTACCTGCGCGTGTGCGTCGAGGGCCGCAACTGGTTCGAGCGCGATTTCCCGAACTGGATGAAGCAAGAGGTTCCGCCCTTCGCGCCGGAGCATCGCTCCAAAGAGCACGGCAGCTACATCATCGAGTCCCTCGAAACGGGCCGCTTGTACCGGGGGCACTTCAACGTCGTCAACAACGGCACGATCTCGAACCTGCCCGATGACGCCGTCATCGAGGTCCCCGGCTACGTCGACGGGAACGGGATCAGCATCCCCCGCGTGGGCGACCTGCCGCTCGTGTGCGCGGCGATCTGCAACGCCAGCATCTCCGTGCAGCGGCTGGCCGTCGAGGCGGCGGTGCGAGGCGACGCCGATCTCCTCAAGCAGGCCATGATGATGGACCCGCTGGTCGGCGCGGTCTGCAACACCCCCGAGATCTGGCGCATGACCGACGAGATGCTCGTGGCGCAAGCGCAGTGGCTGCCGCAGTACAAGAAGGCGATCCAGAAAGCGAAGAGCAACCTCCGCGGCGCACGGCCCCCTTCGCGGATCCGCGCGCCCGAGGGCGCCGCGCGCTTGAGAACCAAGACCGTGACCGAGATGGAGGGGGACCGCGAAGCGGCCAGCAAGATGGCCGACGCAGCGGACAAGGGCGATCTCACGAAGAAGCGTCCTCCTGCCGGAGGCACGGCGACGAAAGCGCCGAAGGCCTCTCAAAGGCGCGAGTGACGACGCGTCCCTGAGAGCGTGTGCGAAAAGGCTCGGGAGGAATGTGGGGAAAGGTGGCATGGGCGGGATATTCATGTTGTCCCGGGGAGCCACGGGCAGGATGCCCGTGCCACTTCACCAACCTGTCTCCTTTCCTACACGCTCTGAGAAGTCCGGGCGAGCTTCTCGTCCATCTGACCCTTCACGCGGACGCTCAGTAGGCGAAAAAGGGGTGGAAAGAGTCGCGGGGGCGATGTAAAGTTGTAAATGGGGCGCAACACCGTCGGCGCGGGGTTGGGATGCATCCAGCCGAAGCTCTCGAAGCCGTCTCTTCCCGCCCAAGGAGATCGACTCCATGGATCGCCGCCTGGAAGGGCTGATAGCCGCGCCTTTCACACCGATGACGAGCGATGGGAAGGTGGACCTCGGCCGCATCGGAGATCTGGCCGAGTTCCTGCGTCGCAACGGCGTCAAAGGGGCCTTTGTCGCGGGCACCACGGGCGAGAGCATGTCGCTCACCCTGGATGAACGGCTGGACGTGGCTCGTCGCTGGGTCGAGGCGGCGCCGAGGGATTTTAGGGTTGTCATCCACGTGGGGCACACGAGCATCGAGGTGTGCAAGATCTTGGCGGCGCAGGCTCAGGAGATCGGCGCGTGGGGCATTGGCGCCATGGGGCCGTGCTTTTTCAGGCCCCGCACGCTGGATGATCTGATCGACTTCTGCGCCGAGATCGCCGCCGCGGCGCCGGACCTGCCTTTCTACTACTATCACATCCCGAATCTCACGCGCGTCGATTTCCCGATGACCGAGTTCCTCGAGGCGGCGCCGACGCGGATCCCCAACCTGACGGGCATCAAGTATACGGCGGCGGATCTCGTGGACTTCGAGCTCTGCCGCGGGGTCGATGGCGGAAGGTTCGATCTCCTCTTCGGGTGCGACGAGCTTCTGATCTGCGGCCTCGCCCTCGGCGCGCGCGGCGCCGTCGGCAGCACGTACAATTTCGCCGCTCCTCTGTACCACAAGATCATCGAGGCCTTCGACGCCGGGGACGTGGAGTCGGCCCGCTCCCTGCAGCGAAGATCCGCCCAAATGGTCCGGGCGCTCAACGGCGCCGGTTGTTCCTATTCCGCGGCCGCCAAGTCGGTGATGAAAATGGTGGGGTTGGACTGCGGTCCGACCCGGATGCCTCTGCGAGCCATCGCGCGCGAACAGGCCGAAACTCTTCATCAGGAGCTTCGGAACATCGGCTTTTTCGAGACGTGTTCGAAATAGCCTGTCATGAGGGAGGCAGCCCGAAGCGTCTCCGGGACTTTCTGGGAAGAGATCTGGCGGGCCGCCCGCGCGCCGGTCCGTTCTTCCCCGGTTCGTCCCGCGTTCCCGATTGGTCGGAATGGCTGGTGCGTCCGAGTCCGGGACCGTCTCCCGGGCGCGGATTCTTGAAACCCCGAAAGGAGGGTCCGAGCATGCCGGCGCAAAGACTGAAACAGTTCTTGGACGAGAACGGCGTCAAGTACGTCACCATCACCCATTCGCCCGCCTACACGGCGGCGGAGATCGCGCACTCGGCGCACATTCCAGGCAAAGATCTGGCGAAAACGGTGATCGTCGCTCTCGACGGAAAGATGACGATGGCCGTGCTCCCGGCCAACTGCCAGATCGACTTCGACCGGCTGAAGAAGGCGTCCGGAGCGTCGAAGGCCCAGCTCGCCGCCGAGGGGAAATTCCAGGATGCGTTTCCCGGGTGCGAGTTGGGCGCCATGCCGCCTTTCGGCAATCTCTACGGCATCGACGTGCTCGTGGCGAAACCGTTGTCCGAAAACGAGGAGATCGCCTTCAATGCCGAGTCGCACACCGAGTTGATCAAGCTGGCCTACAAGGACTTCGAGCGCCTCGTGTCTCCCAAGGTGGTCGAGATCTGTTGCTGAGCGCCCGCCGGGGTCTCTTCGAGGCCCCCCCAGGCTGTTTCACGACCTCCCGCATGGGGGCTGGCGCGGGCGGGGCAGGGGCTCGCGTCGTTTCGACGGGCGTGCTCAGTTGGCGTCCGTTTTGTCTGCGTCCGCGCTTCTCTTCCTCTTTGGGAGGGGGTGGGCGATCTTCTCGAATTCCTTCTCGAAATCGAAGGCCGCTGGGTCTTGGGGTTTGTGGCATTGGGCGCACGCCTTTGCGGAGAAGTCAACCGGTTTGTCGCGGGAAATCGGCGCCGAGCGCGCGTTGGAGGTCCCCAACCGATTCGGCGTCTTTGACTTGATTGTTTTCCCGCCGCCGGGTACTATCGCCCCGGAAGTTGCCGCCGTTTCTTCCGATCCGGACGGGCAGGACGAAGGCCGGTGGGCTCTGTGAAGTCTGGAAAGGCGCAATCCTTTGGATCTAAGTCGAACGACACGAAACCGAGTCGCCGCTCTTGCGTTCCTCGCTATTCTCATCCCCGGCGGGTCCGACGCCTGTCGGTTCAACGTTCGGGACGTGGCCTTCGTGAACCTCTCGGGATCGGCTACGTACCGGCTTTACTGCTACGTCCACAACAACACCCCCGAGATGGCCGCCTCGACCCTCAAGAGGAACGCCTACGCCGTTCTTCTCGACAGCAACGTGGACCTGGAAGCGGTGAACGTCGACGAGCAGAGAGATCATGAAGCGTTGCAGTATCTCCAGAAGGACGGGGGCTTGGTCTTGCCGGCGGCTGTGCTCGTCCATCAGAGCGGGCGGTCGCGGCCGATCGATCTGCCCAAGCCGGAGGGCGACAACGCGGGCGCGGAACCTTACGACAAGGCAGTTTGGTCGGCCATGGAAGGAATCATCTCCTCGCCGGCGCGCAAGGAAATCCTCGAACACATTGTCGAGTCCCTGGGAATCGTGCTCGTAGCGGAGGGCGCCGACGCCGTGGAGAACCGCGAGGCGCGCCTGGCCGCCAAGCGCGCCATCGAGCGAATCAGCGAGATGATGCCCCTGATGCCCAAGCCGGTGGATGAGCCCCCGCGGCTGGTGGTGGTTCCCTACGCCGAGCGCAAGAAGGAAGCGGTCCTTCTCTGGAGTCTTGGCATCGGTTCCGACTACGATGAGTCCGTCGCTGTCCCGCGCGCGGAGGGCGACAAGGAGCCGGCCGCGTCTGGAAGTCCCGCCGGGAGGGCGGCGCCCGGCAAGGCGGCGGCGGTCGTCATCCATGGGCGCGGACGCCGCATCGGCCCAACCCTCACGGGCGGGGAGATCACCGAGGGCGCCGTGGCCAATATCCTCTCGGTTATCGGCGCGGATTGCGAGTGCGGACTCGACCGCATCTGGATGGAGGGGGAAATGATCCCTCTCATGTGGGGCAGCGAGACGCAAGCGCGTGTGGCGAAAGCGCTGGATTTCGACCCCGAGAATCCCATGATCAAAATGGAAGTGGGCCAGATTCTGGCCAGGGGCCCCTCGTTCCGAGGAGAGCGCGCGAGCGCATTCGACACGTCCGCCGTGGACTTCCTGGGCTATAGCGAACAGGTGATTGCGATCGATGGCGAGACCGAGGGGCCAAACGCGTTGCCGCCGACGCAGGCCGAGCGGGCGCCTTCGGCGCCCGACGCGCCGCCCCCGCTCGCTCCGCAGACTGCCGCAACCGACAGGACCCGCACGGTTGCCCCCGTGGCCGTCGCGCTTTTCGTCGTTCTCGCCGTCCTCATTGTCGGGGTCGGCGTTGGCATGCTTTTGGCTGCTCGAGAGAAGGAACAATGAACGTTGTTCGATTGATCCTCGCTGAAATCCTGCACCGGAGATTCAACTTCTTCCTCAGCCTGCTGGCCGTTGTGACGGCGGTTGCGCTCTTCGTCGGGTTCTTCACGACGGGGGAAGCTTCGGAGCGCGAGACGACGCGCCTGATGCGCGATATCGGCTTCAACCTGCGGATCGTGCCGAAGGAAACCGACATGGAGCGGTTCTGGGCCCAGGGCTACTCCGAGCGCACCATGCCGGAGGAGTATGTGCAGCGTTTTGCCGCCAAGGAGAACATCTCCTATACTCACCTCCTGGCCATTCTGCAGAAGAAGGTTTCATGGCAGGACCGTCAGATCGTCCTCACGGGCGTCGCTTCCCAGGAGGTTTTGCCCGGGGGCCAAAAGAAGTCCCCCATGAAGACGGTCTACGGCCAGCAGGGCGTCGGCATCAAGCCGGGCGCGGTCTACGTGGGCTACGAAATCGCCAAGGCTCTGCAACTGAAGAAAGGCGACACCATCGACCTTCTGGGCGAGACGATGACTGTCGCCGCCTGCCTGGCTGAATCGGGAAGCGAGGATGACATTCGCATCACCGCCAACTTGGCGGACGCGCAACGCATGCTTGGCGAAGAAGGAAGGATCAACGAAATCAAGGCGCTCGAATGTCTGTGCCGCGACGAAAACGCGGACAGCATCGACGTTCTTCGCACCCAGATCGAGGAGATTCTCCCCGAGGCCAAAGTAACGCAGCTGCGGGTCATTGCCAAAGCGCGCGAGAGCCAGAGGATCATGATAGAGAAGTATCTCGCCTTCATTCTGCCGGTCATCGTTGTCGTCTGCGCGGCATGGATCGGGGTGTTGGCGATGATCAACGTTCGCGACCGCCGCGAGGAGATCGGCATCTTGCGCGCGCTCGGTTATGGATCGTTCCGCATCGCGGTTCTCTTCCTCGGCAAGGCCGCGCTGATCGGCGTCCTTGGCGCCGTTTTGGGCTACCTCGCGGGGACGGGCCTGGCCCTTCGGTTCGGACCGGGGATCTTCAAAGTCACGGCGAGCGGCATCGCTCCCGTGGCGAGCCTGCTCTTCTGGTCGCTGCTTGCCGCGCCCGGTTTCGCCGCACTCTCGAGCTTTATCCCGACCGTGACGGCGGTGACCCAAGATCCCGCGATCACCCTCAGGACGGAGTAGAGATGATCCGATTTGAGAACGTCAGCAGAATCTACCGAACGCGCCGCGGGGAAGTGAAGGCGCTCGACAACGTGACCTTGCACGTCGAGGCGAATGAATTCCTCGTCGTGCGAGGCCCCAGCGGCAGCGGAAAGACGACCCTCCTTCTCGCCGCCGGCGCCATGCATCGGCCTACGAGCGGGCGGGTGCTCGTGAAGGGCGACGACCTCTACGCGATGAGCCCGAGAGAACGCGCCGCTTTCCGCGCTCGCCACATCGGATTCGTTTTTCAGATGTTCCATCTGATCCCCTATCTCACAGTCCTGGAAAACGTGATGCTTGGGGGCGGCGCCGTGGCGAGCCGCGCTCGGCGAGAAGAAGCGACGCAGATGCTTGAACGCCTCGACATCCAAAACCGCGAGAGCCACAAGCCGGCGGAGCTGAGCGCGGGCGAGCGTCAGCGCACGGCCATTGCCCGCGCCATGCTCGGGCGACCCAAGCTGATCCTGGCTGATGAGCCGACGGGAAACCTTGACCCGGAGAACGCCCGCCAGGTGATCGAGCGCCTGAGCGAGTTCCATCGCGACGGGGTCACTGTCGTCGTCGTGACCCACGGCGCAGTCGCGGACCAACACGCCAGCCGCATCATTCACTTGGCGCAGGGCCGCATCGCTCAGGAAGCCAAGCGGGGATAGAGCGCTTTCGGGCTGCCGTTCCCCAAAAAGGCTTGCCGATTCCGGAGTTCTCTGGTGGAATCGCGTCCGCCGCATTCTGATGGGTGAATGGTGAAGCAGCTCTGCCCAACGGGTTCGGAAACGATCTCTTCATGTCACCGCAGGACGTGGCGAAGGTCCAGTCGAGGAGGAGGATTGCTCCATGAAGCGCTACGGCGTATCTCCCGGATCCAAGCGGGAACCCAAGGGAGGATCAGCGCTTGCCGTTTTCCTGCTCGGCGCTTTGGCAATGGCCGGCGCCGGCGGGGCGAACGCGGAAGGATGGAACACCTACCGCGGGAACAACGCGCGCACGGGGGTGACGAATGAGCGGGTCAATCCCCCCCTGTCGTTGCAGTGGGTGTTTGAGCCCTCCGTGGCGCCGAAGCCGGCGTGGCCCCCGCCCGCGGAAGAGATGCCCCGCATGCATGAGGATGACGCGTACCACGCGACGATCGCCGAGGGCATGGTGTTTTTCGGGACGTCGGTCGACGACCAAGTTTACGCCATTGACTGCAAAACGGGGAGAGTCCGCTGGACGTTCTTTGCGGAGGGACCCGTTCGCTGCGCGCCGACGCAGCACGCGGGAAGGCTCTATTTCGGGTCGGACGACGGCTGTGTCTACTGCCTCAACGCCTCGAACGGCAAGCTGATCTGGAAGTGCCGGGCCGGGCCGACGAACGCCCGGATCCTGGGCAACGGCCGCATGATTTCCGTCTGGCCGGTCCGCACGAGCGTTCTGGTTGACGATGACGAGGTGTATTTCGCCGCGGGCGTCTTCCCTTACGAGGGTCTCTACATCTGCGCATTGAAAGCCCAGGACGGCTCGGTCGTGTGGAAAAACGACACGATCGGCGACCGCGCCCACGATCTGGATTTCGGCGGCATCTCGCCGCACGGTTACCTGGTGGCCTCCAAGAGCATTCTCTACGTCCCTTCAGGCCGCGCCATGCCGGCGGCCTTCGATCGGAAGACCGGCAAGTTCCTTTACTGCGCCCCCACTTCCGGCAAACAAGGCGGGACCTGGGCTCTCCTCGACCAAGACCGGCTGATTGCCGGGGTCGATCGGTCCGGCGTTCCTGCGAAGGTCGCCGTTGACGCCCAAACCGGCGCGGGAAAGGGAGACGTCTACGGGTGGTTTCCCGGCATCGATCTTGTGATGACGCCCGACGTTGCCTACACGCTGACGCGCACCGGCATTTACGCCATCGACCGCCAACGCTATCCGAAAGCGGAGGGGGAGGCGGATGCCAGCGCGAAGCGGCGCAAAAGTCTCGCAACGAAGTTGAAGATCCTGCGGCAGAAGGCGGCCGAGGAGAAGGATGAGGCCGCCGCCGGGGAATCCCGCGAGCAGATCGATGCCATCAACCAGGAACTGACCGCCCTTTTCGACGAGGAAGAGAAGCGGCTCCGGGGGTCGGTCTACCGATGGGATTACAGGAGAGAGGATCTCTCCGCATTGATTATGGCCGGCGGAGTCGTTTTTGCGGGAGGGAAGGGATTCCTCGTCGCCGTCGACTCCGAAACGGGCAAAGAGATCTGGTTCGAGGAGGTGAAAGGGACCGTTTCGGGATTGTCGGCCGCCGCCGGCACATTGGTCGTCAGCACAACGACCGGCGCCGTCTACTGTTTCACCGAGGGCAAGGGAGGGCAGCAGGGGAGAATCGCGTCCCAGGCGAATCCAGCGGTCTTTCAAGGAGAGCGGCGGCGGGACGTCTATGAGGAGGCGGCGGGATCGATCCTCTCCGAGACCGACGCCCGCAAGGGCTACTGCCTCGTTCTGGACTGCGGCGCGGGGCAATTTGCCTACGAGCTGGCCGAGAAAACGGACTTCCGGATCATCGGTCTGGAAAAGGACCCGAACAAGCTGGCCGCCGCACGCGGGAATCTGGAAGCCGCCGGGCTGCTCGGCTCGCGCGTCGTGGTGCATCCTTGGGACCTTTCCGAACTGCCCGACTATTTCGCGGACCTCGTTGTGTCGGACGGCATGGTCGCGACGGGAGAGATGAAACATCCCCCCGAAGACGTTTTTCGGGTCCTCAAACCGTGCGGCGGGCGCGCCTGTTTCAGCGCCCCACGCAAGGGAGATCCCTCTTCCGGCCCGAGCGATTTGGAAAGCCTCGCGCGGTGGGTAAAGAACTCCCAAAGACAAGACTTGGGGATCCTTCGGGAAGAAGGCTCACGCGTCGTGGTGGCTCGGGGGGAACTTCCCGGCGCGGGAAGCTGGACCCACCTCTATGCCAACACGGGCAATACGGCCTGCTCGGACGACGAACTGGCCCGGGCGCCGTTCGGCGTTCTCTGGTACGGGGAGCCCGGTCCACAGGGCATGGTCGAGCGCCACGGCCGGAGCGTCGGTCCCGTCTCGATCGGCGGTCGGCTTTTCATCCAGGGCGAAGAACTCATCCAGGCCTACGACGCTTACAACGGCACGCTCCTGTGGCGGCGCAAGATCCCGGGCGCCGTTCGCGTCCGGGCGGACGTTGACGGCGGGAACCTGGCCTTGACCGAGAACGCTCTTTTCGTTGCGGCCCGCGAGAAATGCCTCGAGCTGGATCCAGCCACGGGCGACACGGTTCGCGCGTTCGACCTTCCTGCTTCGCCGGACGGCGGCGCCCGGCGTTGGGGCTACATCGCCGTCGAGGGGGACATCCTAGTCGGCACGGCCGCCGCGCCGTTGGCCAACGAGTACGCAAGCGAGTGGAAGGACCTCGCAGAGCAGACCAGCGAGGCGCGCCAGGCCATGGAACGCGGAGGCAACCTGTGGCAGCCCGTTGCGGACTTCCCTTCCTGGGGGAGTGAGAGCAACCCCCGGGACTCTCTGACCGAGAAGCTGATGGCCGGCGACGCGATCTTTGCCTACGACACGAAGACGGGAGAGCGGCTCTGGGAACGCCAGGGCAAGCGAATCCCCAATATCGCCGTGGCCATCGGCGGCGGGCGGATCTTCTTCGTCGAGGAGAGCGTCTCACCCGCGGAGCGCCAAGCGGCTCTGGAGGAAAAGCGAGCCCTCGTCAAGAAGGGCGTCCATGAAGAGAGCATCGAGGCGGATTTCGCGCCCGAGGACCTGGACGTGCGCCGCGTCGTGGCTCTAAACGTCGAGACGGGGAAGAAGGTCTGGGAGAAGGTGATGGACGTGACGGGCTGCGGCGGCGACAGGATGGGGGCGACCTTCGCCAAAGGCGTTCTGCTCTTCTACGGGTTCTTCAGCAACCACGACGGCCCCTATTTCCGCGGCGGCACGCTCCGCTGGCGGCGTGTTACGGCGCTCTCGGCCGAGACGGGAGACACCATCTGGTCGCGACCTCTGAACTACCTGCGACGCCCCCTCGTGATCGGCGACCGGATCATTATCGAGCCGCGCGCCTGCGACCTCAAGACGGGCAAGATCGCAATGCGCGAGCACCCGATCTCGGGCGCGGAGGTCCCGTGGGAGTTCCTTCGCCCGGGCCACTGCTGTTCGATAAGCTCCGCTTCTCCCCACGCCATGTTCTTCCGTTCCTACTGGACGGCCATTTACGACGTGACCAAGGACGACGGTCTGAGTCTTTTCGGCGGCGTGCGTCTGGGCTGCTGGCTCAATGCGATCTCGGCGAACGGGCTCGTTATGATGCCCGAGGCGAGCGCGGGGTGCACGTGCTCTTTTCCCCTGCGCACCACCGTCGTGATGAATCACAAGGAGCGCAAGGCGCCGGGACCGTGGAGCGTACTCGTTACGCACGGGCCGACGACCCCCGTCAAGCATCTCGCCGTGAACTTCGGCGCGCCGGGCGACCTGAGGGACGAGAGCGGGACGGTCTGGTTTGGATACCCCCGCCCCCGCACGGAGTCCAACACCGGCTACGGCGACTACGCCGTGAAGTTCGAGTTCGAGGATGAGGTCATGCCGGGCGCGGACGGGTATTTCTGCGAGGACCATCGTGGAAAGACGGTTGCGGGAACCGACCGTCCCTGGCTGTTCAGATCCGGGTGCAAGGGGCTCGTGAAATGCCGCGTCAGACTGACGAACGACGCCGACGCCACGGACCAGGACCGCTACACCGTGCGGATGGGTTTTCTGGCGTCTGCCGACGACGACGGAGACCGCGACGCGTTCGACGTCAAGCTGCAGGGCAGAGTGGTGGCCGAGAATCTCGACGTCGTCGAGGCCGCCGGCGCCGCGCAGACGGCCGTCGTCAGGGAGTTCAGAGGCGTTCCCGGCGGCGGGCGCCTGGAGGTGGAACTCGCGCCGAAGGGGGAACCCAAATCGTTTGCCGAAAACATGATCGTGAGTTTTCTCGAAGTGGTTCGAGAAGGGGAGATGCCGAAGGTGGAGGGCGCTTTCGACCGGGCAAAAGCGCAGGCCTTGCTCCAGAAGGCGAATGAGAGCCTGGAGGCAAAAGATGTTAGGACCGCCCTGGGATTGTTCCATGAGGTTTTCGACGCGTCGCCCGACGGCGGTCTCAAACTGCAAGCGGTCAAAGGCATGGCATCTATTGGGAGTCCGGATTCCTTGGAGAGACTCAGGACGTATTGGGACAGTCTGGACGCGGCGCCCATCCTTCGGAACTATGAGAGTCCCGACGTCTCGATCCT
>DATKZW010000464.1:0-4390 GCA_035527775.1 Sumerlaeia bacterium
CTTCGTCCAGCGCGTCGCGGTCCAGGGGGAGCGCGGGCGCCTCCTGGCCCGCCTGCCTGTGCGTCGCACGCAGACAGGCCGGGCGCCACCACAGATGGTACTCGAATTGCGTGACGGCCTGCTGAATCGAGGGCTCGCGCAAGCCGACTTCCTCGGCGCCCGTCCATTCGAGACCGTCGGGCGACGGCGGAACAAGAGATCGCAGCCAGTCAAGAAGATCGACCCTCTCCAGAAGCCAAACATCCGCGATTTCGCCCAGCCCCTCGAAGCCAAGGGGCAGAGGGGGCGAGAGCGCGATGCGCGGCTGGGGGTTGAAGCCTTGGGTATGGGCAAGGGGCGCGCCGCTTCGACGCACCAGGCGATGGATGAGGGTCGCCAGTTCCAGGTGCGCGATGTAGCGCAGCGAGCCGCCCTTGGTGAACCGCAGGCGCGCGCGCATCACGATCTGCCCAAGCGACGAGCGACAGGCGGCGTCGCTCGCCGCGCTCGTTTTGCCCTGGGCCGCGCTCTTACGCGCTTTCGGCGCTCGCTCCTCCTCCGGAAGGGCGCCCCCGGCCGCCCACAACACGTCGCGCGCGAGCGTGTGAGCTTTGGGCTTCTCGCAGGCGTCGCAGCGCGCGCACGGGTTGTTGACGCAATCGGGCGTCGTCTCGCCGGCGCGCGCCTTGTCCCGTTGCTCGGCCAGGAACCTTTTGCCCGGCCCGGAAGCGATATGGTCGTAGGGGAAGATCTCCTCCTCGCCGCGGGGCCGTTCGGCGTACCAAGCCGGGTCGAGATCGCAGGCGGCGAAGGCTTCCCGCCAGATCTCGGGGCGAAAACCCTCGCGCCAGGAATCGAAGCGGGAGCCGTTGCGCCAGGCTCTCTCGATCACGCGGCCCAGCCGGCGATCTCCCCGCGCCATGACCGCCTCGAGGATGGTCGCGTCCACGGAGGAAGTCTTGATGGAGATCCTTTTCGACCGCAGACCGTCGCGCACGCAGTTCATGCGCCGGACAATCTCGTCGCGCCCGGCCTGGCCTTCCCATTGAAAGGGCGTGTGCGCCTTGGGGACGAACGGCGACAGGGTGACGTTGACCTGGACTTTGCGGACGCCCAACTCGCGCGCGCGGCCGACGGCCGCTTGAGCAATCCGAATGACGCCGTCGAGGTCCTCGTCCGTTTCGCCGGGCAGTCCGATCATGAAGTACATCTTGATGGTCCGCCATCCCGCCCGGTAGGTCTCGCCGATCACGTCGAGGAACTCCGCTTCGTCGAGCGGCTTGTTGATGATCCGGCGCAGGCGCTCGGACCCCGCCTCGGGAGCGAACGTGAGGCCGCACTTGCGCACCGCGGAGACCTTCCCGGCCAGTTCGACGTCGAAGGCGCTGATGCGCAACGAGGGGAGCGAAACGGAAATGCGTCGCGGCGAGAGTTCCTCGGTCAGGCGGCCAACCAGTTCCCGGATCTCCGTATAGTCGGCCGTGCTTAGACTCAAGAGCGACACCGAATCGTCCCCCGTGTTGGCGATGCTCTGGCGAACGGCTTCCAGCGCCTGCGCGACGGACCTCTCGCGAACGGGCCGCCCGATCATGCCCGCCTGACAGAAGCGGCACCCGTTGACGCATCCCCGGCGGATCTCGACCACCGTGCGATCCTGGACGGTGCGGATCAACGGGACAACCGGGCGCACCGGGCCCAGGTCCTTCGAGATGTCGTAAACGCGCGGCGCAACAACGGGCGGCGCAAGCCCGTCGATCGGACGGATCGATTCGATGGCGCCGTCCGGCTTGTAGGCCACTTCATAAAATGCGGGGACGTAAACGCCGGGGATCGCCGCGATTCCCTTCAGGAGATCGGACCTTGAGGCGCCCGCTTCCCGCGCGCGGGCGGCGGTTTCGAGGAGGTCGATGACGACCTCCTCGCCGTCGCCCACGGCAAAAGCGTCGATGAAGTCCGCCATCGGCTCCGGAGAATAGGCGCCCTCGCCGCCGGCGATGACCAGAGGAAAAGTCTCGCTTCGATCGGCCGAGCGCAAAGGAATCCCTCCGAGATCGAGCATTTCGAGAACGTTCGTGTAGCAGAGTTCGTGTTGGAGCGTGAAGCCGACGATCTCCACGTCGGTCAAGGCGCGAAAGGTCTCCAGGGTCGTCAACGGAAGCTGGGCGTTGCGGAGTTCCCGCGCGAAGTCGACCCACGGCGCGAAGACGCGCTCCGCGGCGAAATCGCTCCGGGCGTTGACGATCTCGTAGAGAATCCGAAACCCATGGTACGACATGCCGATATCGTAGATGTCGGGGAAGGCGAGCGCGATGGTCGCGCGAAGACCGCTCGGGTCCTTGGCGATGGCGTTCATCTCCCCCCCGATGTAACGCCCGGGCTTTTCGACTCGAGGCAGAAGGATTTCGTATTCCGCAGGGATGGAACGCATGAAGAAGGAACCCCTCTGACTCCGGATGCTTGGGCGTGGCCGCGCACCCCGCCAGACTCAGGGTACGGACCTTTCTCGCGGAGTGTCAATCGCAAAGGGGAATCGGGGACGGGGCCTCAGCCGGATTGCGGCCATGCCGAGCAATGCGGGCCGCGGCGCCGAATCCCAGGCAAGCGTGTTCGGCGTCCCGCGCCCGCGAGAGCGCCGCCGCGAGAACGGTTGCGTCTCCTCGTCGGACGTGGTAGGGACAGCGTGGATCGCGGGATCGTCGCACTGCGCTCTTCACGCCCGACGAGGAGACCTTATGACCAAGGCACGGCAATCCGATTTCCGCATCGACGAGGTCGCATCGATCCTGCGGCGCGAGGTCCGCCGCTGGAAGGTCCCCATCGTCACCGAAATCGCGCGGAGAAAGCGCGATCCTTTCCGTGTCCTTATCGGGACGGTTCTCAGTCTGCGCACCAAGGACGACTGCACGGCCGCGGCGGCGGAGAGGCTGTTTCGACTTGCCCAAACGCCGAGCGACATGCTCGGTCTCGACGCCGGGACGATCGCCGAGACGATCTACCCCGTGGGCTTCTACAATACCAAGGCCGACAACATTCTCGCGATCTGCCGAGACCTAGTGGATCGCTTCGGCGGGCAACCGCCTGATTCGATTGAGGAATTGGTGACCCTGAAAGGCGTTGGGCGAAAGACGGCCAACCTCGTGATGACCCGGGGTTACGGGAAGCGCGCCATCTGCGTCGACACGCACGTTCACCGCATCACGAATCGTTGGGGCTACGTCTCGACGAAGTCGCCCAATGAGACCGAGATGGCGCTCCGCGAGATCCTCCCAAAACGCTACTGGATCCCCATCAACGACTGGCTGGTGACGTACGGCCAGAACCTCTGCGCGCCCGTCTCGCCGTGGTGCAGCCGGTGCAAGATCCGCACTTACTGCGGCCGGGTTGGCGTGAGGCGATCACGATGAGCGCCGCGCGACGTCGTTTTGCCCGGCGATTCAGCCCTCGTCACTCTCCGCACAATCGATTTTCGTTGCGCTTCGCGGGCAAGACCGCGTATTCTCGGCGCATTCCGCGACCGGGTTGTGAAGCATGAGCGCGGACACGAGACGGGTCTCCGTCACCGTATCGCCTCTCTCTGATCCCGGGCTTCGCGGAAAGAGACGCGGCGTTCTCCGGCTGGAGGCTCCGAGCGGAGCTGCCGCCAGGGCTGCGCCGCGGAAGCAGCCGGCAGAACACGAGGGATTGCCGCTCTTTGGAGCAGGAGGACGCAACCATGCAGACATCAGGACGCGAAGGAGGGGCGCCACGGGCAGGGTTCACGCTGATCGAACTGCTGATCGTCGTGGCCATCATCGCCATTCTGGCGGCGATCGCCGTGCCGAATTTCCTGGAGGCCCAGGTCCGGTCAAAGATCGCGCGCGGAAAAGCGGACATGAGGGCCCTTGCCACGGCCATCGAGTCTTACGCCACGGATTACGGCAAATACCCGCCCGACCGCGGGATTCACACCGTCAATTCCTGCTATCCTCTGACGACGCCGGTCGCCTATATCACCTCCGCGAGCATGGACGACCCCTTCAACCCGAGCTGGAACGACGTTCGCCCCGGGTGGTCGGTTTCGATCAAGGATGGGTCCTACTTGTTCGTCAATTACGACTGGAACTACGGCAACATAGAGAACTGGGGACAAGCATGGCTGGCTCAGAGAAACGCGACTTGGCCGCGACAGGGCTGCGTTCTGTCCAGTTTCGGTCCGGACCGCCTGCACGGGGCGCTGGAATACTACCCTTGGCTGGTGAACAATCCGGGAGGGGGAACCGTCCACGGAGTGTCGGTGGCCGAGAACATGGTGTACGACCCGACTAACGGCGTGAGGAGCATCGGCGACTTCGGACGAGCCGTCGGAAATCTTGAGTGTCCGCCCGTGATAGGCGGCTGACCTCCCCCGGCGCCGCGCGGAGCTGCCGTCAGG
>DATKZW010000465.1:0-2204 GCA_035527775.1 Sumerlaeia bacterium
ACCTCTCCCATCTCCGAACGGGCGGATAAGAACCTGGTCGAGAACACGCTCCTCCCCGCTCTTGTCGGGGAGAAAGCCCGGAAGTTCAGCCCCTTCGCCATCGCCCCCGAAGACCGCGAGCAGTACGGTTTCGGCAAACTGGCCATCGACCTGGCGGTCGCCTCATCGACGCGCAAACAGGGGGTTCATCTTCTGCTGGGCCGGGAGACGCCGATCCTCGGCGAGAGCTACGTGATCGATCAGGCCGAGCCGGACCTCGTTTATGTGACCAGCTCCGCTCTTCGCCGCGCCTTCGAACACGGGCTGCTCGATCTTCGGGACAAATCGGTCCTGGGCTTCGATGTCGCTCAACTGCGCTGGTTCTCAATCCTGCGCCACGCAGACCTGCGCCACGACCCGCCGGAAGGCCCCGCCGAAAGGACCCTGCTCTTCGAGAAAGACAGGGACAACCGGTGGCTTGTCGCCGAGGAGCCCGACGCTCGCGCCGGCGTTTTCTACTGCGCCGATCCGACCTTGATCGACCAGACGCTCGGCCTCATCGAGGGAATGCCCGTCGTCGATCGGCCCACGACGGCGTTGCTTGAGGTCGGCGATGGCGGCTCCTACGAGAAGCGGCTGACCTTGCGCTTCGCCGTTCCCGGCGCGGGCGAAGGCGCCGAGGTTCCGTCGCAGGAGAAGGCCGGGCCAGCCTTGGTCTTCTATGCCTCATCGGCCCCGCCGACCGCATCGGCCCCGCCGACCGCAGCCGCGCCGAATCAGGCGCCTCAAGACGAGCGAACGACCCCTTCTCTGGACGCCGGAACGACGGCGACGCACTCCGTGGCGCTTCCCCGGCGAGATGAAGAGACCGCATACTACGCCGTCGCCGCTGAGCGAGGTCTGGTTTTCCAGGTCGATCGGAAGCTGATGGCCTGCCTCGCCGAGCCGCTTTCCTTCTTCCGGCAACGGCAGTTCGTCACACTCGATCATCAGGACATCTGCTACCTTCAGATAGAAGTCATGCAGGCGGCCACGTCTTTTTCGCGGGAACCTGGCGCGGAATGGCGTTTCGCCGCCGAGCCAAACCGCCCGGTGAACCAGGTGAAAGTGGAGAGATACCTCGGCTTGTGCCTCCAGCAGCGAATCGAGACTTACACGCCTCACCCTCCAGCCCGAGATGCCCGAGACGCTGGGCTCACGAGCCCGACGATCCGCGTGACCATGGCCACGGCCGACCGCTCTCGCCGCGAGGGCTTCGAGATCGGGCGTCGCATCGATCCCGATGGAGTCGAGTTCTATGCGCGGCGCACTCAAGTCATCGATCCCTCAGGCGCCGCCCCC
The DNA here is from genome assembly GCA_035527775.1 of Sumerlaeia bacterium. Taxonomy (GTDB): domain Bacteria; phylum Sumerlaeota; class Sumerlaeia; order UBA8349; family UBA8349; genus DATKZW01. The sequence goes on from DATKZW010000465.1 coordinate 1,321, forward strand.
CCCATTGTCTCAATCGTCCTGCCCGGGAGTTACCTGGCCGCCCTGATGCGCACGGCGCGCTCTTTCGAGCCTCGGCCGGTCCTTTCCTTCGACACGGCCAAGGTCTTCCGGGCCGAGCTGTTCCTCCGTTCCGGCGAACGCGTCTCCACCCTAACCCTCACGCGCACGCCGGGAGGACCGTCGGCTTGGCAGGGATCTCTCGACGACGGCAAGCCGAAGGCGCTTCCCGATCAGAGCGTCGATCTGCTGATGAACGTCTGGCGAGGACTGGAATACTCGGTGGAACTCACGGGACTGAGCGAGGCAATGAAGCGGCAGTACGCCTTCGACGCGCCGCCCATCCGACTCCGCCTGCTCGATGAGGCGGGCGAAACCGTGGCCTCTCTTACGGTCGGGCGGACGCCCAAAGGGAAAGAGCAAACCTTGCTCCTGGATGGCGAGGGCCGCTACTACGCCGCCGATCCCGAGTCATTCCCAGGCGGGCTCTTCCAGGCGCTCGGCGATCTCTTTGGGCGGCTGCGGTAGCGCGCGGGCGGGGCAAGGAGGATCTCGTTATGTACCATTACGCGAATCTCCGCGCGTGCTCCCGAGAAGGTTGTCGGAAAGCGGCGCTCCACGACGCGGACGTGTGCGCGGAGCACTTGGGCGATCCGCCGGCGTACCGCGAGCGGCTGGCTCAGATCGTGAGCCGCGGCGAGTCGCTCCGGGGCGCCAACCTCGGGGGGGCAAATCTCGCTGGCGCAAACTTTGCGGGCGCGAAGCTGGCGGGCGCAAGCCTCGAGGGCGCGAACCTCGAGGGCGCGGACCTCGATGGCGCCGACCTTTACCGCGCTCTTCTGACGGGCGCAAATCTCCGCGGCGCCAGCCTGCGCGGCGCTCGTTGC
>DATKZW010000466.1:0-3273 GCA_035527775.1 Sumerlaeia bacterium
GAGGATGCCGGCGTCTTTCCACTGCCCCGTCGCCGCGTCGCGCCACTGAATCTTCCCCTCGCCGGCGTCCTTGATCTCCGTGATCGCGGCGACGGGGCTCGGGCCGTCTTCCTTGGCGCGCGCCGCCCGGGCCGGCAAGAACCCGGCGATGGCGACGAGAATGAGAAGCACGGCGGTTCTTTTCAGGCCTTTCATGGTCCCCCCTCCCTCATCCGCACACTATGACCGCGTGACGGCGGTCGCCGATTGTCCAGAGGGTGTTTGGGAATGCCCCGCGGCGCTGAAAGCGCAAAGGAGAGAATCCTCGGTTGAAGACGCACAAGCGATGAGGAGGCCCGTCAGGTTGGAGGAGGGGGCGGGCAGCAGCGTCCTGCGCCGAAGGCAGGGGGATCGAGTTTCCGTCAATCCGCCTTGATCTCGACGACCTCGACCGTCTCGCCCGATTTCAGAGTTTCCGCGCGGGGTTCGTCCGACGCCGCGTGGGTCTTGGAAGATCTCTCGTAGGTCGCCGTCGAGACGAGGATGTGGGTTCCCCGCCGTTTGTTGAACTGCTCGATCTCGAAGGCGACGATCACGTCCTTGCCGATCACGCCGTACTCCTGCTTTTGCCGCGACCCGATGACGCCGCAGAAGGCCTGGCCGGTGTGAATCCCGACGCCCATGTCGAAGCGGAGATTGGCGTCGCGGCGCCGCCATTTCTCTTGCAGTTGGCGGACGGCGCGCATCATCTCCACGCCGGCGGCGATGGCGTGGTCGACGTGGTCGGGATCGTCGAGGGGCGCGTTGAACACCACGAGCAGACAGTCGCCGATGTATTTGTTGACGGTTCCGCGATGCGCGAAGCAGATGCGCGTCATCTCCGCGTAGAAATCATTGAGGAACGCCACCATCGTCTCGGGGGGAATGGTGAAGGAAAGGCGGGTGAAGCCGCGAATGTCGCAGAAGAGGATCGTCGCTTGCCGCCACCCCCCCTTGAGAACGTCCTCCTCCCCGTCGTAGAGGGCCGCGACGACCGCCGGGGAGACGTGGGAGGCGAAGCTGTCGCGGATTCGGCGCCGCGCTCTTCGGTCGCCGTACGCCCCGTGCAGGCCGATGGCGAGAATGGGGGGCGCGAGGTTGGGCGTGAAGTCCAGCGCGCAGCCCATCGACGCGAAGCAGAGAGCGCTTGCCGGGATCATAACGAAAACCACGGCGAGGAGCGCGAGCAACGTCGCGCGGCCGGGACGGTATGCGGTGTAGAAGGCGCTGATGATGGGAAAGAAGACGAGCTGCAAGACAAGGCCGAAAACGACGTTGCGAACTCTGCTCGACGGCCTGTTGAGAATGGTGTGAAGGATGTTGGCGTGGACCTCGACCCCCGGCATCCGACCCTTCGGGGTCGCGTGAAAATCGCCCGACTCCGAAAAGGTCCCCCCGATGAAAACGAACTGGTCCCGAAACAGGTTATCCGAACCGGCGCTCTCGGGCTTCGGCAGGCCGGCGACGAGCCCCGCGGGAATCGCGCGAAACGCTTCGCCGGCGGCGCCTCGGAAGTCGATGCGGCACTCCCGGCCCGCGCGGAAACGGATCGCGTCTTTCCCCGCGAACTGCGGCAACGAGGATTCGCCGGGAGAAAACGAGACGGACCTCGCGCGCGATTCCGCGCGCAGCTGCTCGACGTCGCCGTTGCAGAGATGAAACGCGGCGGCGAAGGAGAAGGTCATGAGCAGCTCGCCCGACGACGCCCGCCAGAGCGGCGTGAAATTCCGGACCACGTAGTCCCGGCCCCGTGGAACGTTCGTCAGACCCTGATGGATGTTCGCTTCGCGCTCGATGAGATTTTCCATCTCGGGCAGGAGTTCTCGAACCACATACGCCGGGGCGTCCCTCCCATCTTCTTCGCCTGCGTCCTCGGGGATTTTCAGCGTCCGGGCTAGAACGACGCGCGTGCGCGACGCCGCGCTCGCAAGGGCTTCGACGAGGCGCGTGTCTTGCTCCGGCTCGGCCGCCGGATCTTCCAGTCTGAAATCCAGAAGAATCGCGGCGGGACCGAAGAGCGAGATCCGCTCGACGAGGTTGCCCAGGTACGCTCGGTTGAACGGCTGGACGCGGCCTTGCGAGTCGAAGGCAGCCTCGTCCACCTCGACGATGACCACGCCGGGGTCGCGTTCCTCCGGCTCGCACTTCCAATAGACGAACCAGTCAACGACCCGGTTCTCGAAACCCTCGAAGTAGAGCCACCCGACGCCATTGGCGATGACAAGAAACGCCAGGCCGGTTGCCAGCGACCGGAGATACCGCCCTCGTCTTTTCCTGAGTTTCGCCAACATGCCCCGCACCCGCAGTCCCGCGGAAACCGTAGCACGGTCTCTGACGCCGTCGCCACGCAAATATCGGCTTTGGGCTTGGGTCTGCGATTTTGGGCCGGCGCCCTGCGCGAACTTCTTGACGGACGCAGGGACGCCCTGATAGGGTCTTCAGCCGACGACGCCGGACCCTGGGAGGGCGTGTGAAAAGTGTGGAACAGCCGCCCTCGGCTGTTATGTGCATAGGACGCCGCACCCTTTTTCGTGGTTCTCACCGGCGAGGGCGCCGGCGCCACACGATCCAACCGCCCTTTTCACACACCCTCTGAGAGACTGAAAGGAGCGCGCACGCCATGACCGAGATGACTTCCCACGAACGGTTCAAACGCATGTTCGAACACCGCGAGGCGGATCGCGTGCCCATTATCGACGGCCCCTGGGGCGCGACCATTGAACGATGGCGCCGCGAGGGACTGCCCGCGGACGTGAGCTTCATCGACTACTTCGGCATGGACCACGTCGTGGGAGTCGGCGGGGACTCGAGCCCGCGCTACGAGAGCAAGACCATCGAGGAGACCGACGAGTACGTCATTCAGACCACGGCGTGGGGCGCGACGATGAAGAACTGGAAGCACAGCGCCTCGACGCCCGAGTTCCTCGATTTCAAAGTCACCGACCCCGACGCGTGGCGCGAAGCGAAAGCCCGCATGACGCCCTCGCGCGACCGCGTCGATTGGGCCGGACTCCAGAAGAACTACAAAGCCTGGCGCGAAAAGGGCTGCTGGATTCAGGGCGGGCTCTGGTTCGGGTTCGACGTGACCCACTCCTGGTTCGTGGGGACCGAGCGCACACTGCTCGCGATGCGCACCGACCCCGACTGGATCGTCGACATGTTCAACCACTTCCTCGACGTGAGTCTCGCGCTCCTCGAGATGATCTGGGACGCGGGGTACGAGTTCGACTGCGTCTCCTGGCCCGACGACATGGG
>DATKZW010000467.1:0-2060 GCA_035527775.1 Sumerlaeia bacterium
CAGGACCTCCGACCACATCTCATTGCGGGAGAAATGCGTCATCGCGTTGAAACACGGCTCAATGGGGTCAAAGGAATAGAAGAGGCTTGAGGCGAGGACGAGGATCACGATGACTGCTTGCGCCGCCTTTTTCAGCGCGGCGCTCCGAGAGGGTCGCGACTTGTTCTCGCGGCGGGCTGGTTTTGTTCTTGTTCGGGCCTTTACCCGGGCCTCGCCCGGAGCGGCCTTCCTATGCTGCGCGAAGACATGGCATAACGCCGCGAGGAGAACGGCGAAAGGAACAAAGAGGTACAAGCCCCTGGCCGTCCATGTTGTCACCTCGGAGAGGAATTCGGTTTGGGGGTGAAACGGCAACAAGGACAGGTACGCATCGGGCATCAAGAGATCGAAACCCAAAGCGCCGACAAGCCAGGGAACCAGCAATCCGAAGAGAACGCAGAAAGCGCCGAGAAGCCGCCGCCGCTGAGTAAGGGCCTCGTATATCCCGGCAAGGACCGCGAGAACGAGGCTGGCGCCGCCCGCGATGCAGTAAAGGACGACGGACAGAGCGGCGTACAGGAAAGCGCGCGCCCCACCATGACGAAAAGGCGTTTTCTCATAGACGACCGAGGACAAGAGAGCGATCAGGAGGGCCAGGCAGGTGGCCAGGGGATTGTCCCAGCGGTTGTACATGACCAGCACCAGCAAGGCGGGCGCGTATGGCATGACCCGCGGACGGCCTCCACTCGCCAGGGCGATGAGAGCGGCCGCGCAACGGCAGATTCCCCAAGTCATCGCCGCGACAATCAAGGCGCCCAGCCACCGGTGGTAATAGCACTGCGAGAGGAGTCGGCCCAGGCATTCGATGGGTCCCCCCGGGTACAGGAAGAAATCCCTTACGAACCGCCAGTCGCAGAAGAAAGACGGATACGTCCTTAACTTCCAGAAGCCATCATAAATGAGATGCGTGTCAATGACCAAGATGAGATACAGGTAGAGTAAGACGAACACGGCCCCGGAGACCAGAGTCTCTTTCCAGGAAGCCCGAGTCGACTCTTCCCGAGGAGGTCTCGGCGCGCGTTGCAGTTCCATCCGGAGCGGGCTTTGTGATTCGAGAGTTGGCGGCAGCACGAGGGAGGCGGCATTCCCGCGTCAGGTCTCTCCGATCGTTTCGGCCGTAGAATACCGAATGGCAGATCCGCCGGTCAAGCGGAATTCCGGGTGATGGGGCGCCGGACGCGCGCCCAGCACATTGCGGTTCGATTCAGCGGCGCGCCTTTTGCTCCTTGACTCGCGCAGGGCGTTGTTCAATCGTCCGTGCGGAGGATGGGGGCGCCGTTCACGCCTGGCCGCGACGAGAAGGGGCGGCCCTTCGTCTTCCCGGACGCGTCCGACCCGGACTATCAGGCGATGCTCAAGGCCCTGGAAGAAGGAAAAGAAACGTTGCTGAAGAATCCCCGCGTCGATATGCTCGACTAGCGTAGCGCCGGCGTCTCGCCGGCTGTCGGGAGGGCATCTTGCCCTCGCAAGAGCGCCGCGGCAGACGCGCCGGGGGCAGAGAGCCTTGGGATCGGACAATATGTGTTTGCTGAGCGCACACTCTCCAGACTCAACTCTCCGGGAGAGCGGCGCGCCGGCGGAAGAAATCGCCGGCCCCCGCCCGCGGATTGCGCCCCGCGATCTGCCCCCCGACTTCGCCATGGGGGGCCAGGCCGTGCTCGAGGGGGTCATGATGCGCGGGCCGAACGCCTACGCCATCGCGGTGCGGCGGCCGCAGGGCGACATCGAGATCATGTCGCGCCGCTTCTGGCCCGTGGTCAGGCGCAAGCGGTGGCTGCGATTTCCCGTTATCCGCGGCGCTGTCTCCCTCGTCGAAATGCTGCTTCTCGGCTACCGCGCTCTGGACTACTCGGCAAACGTCGCCGAGCAGGGGCATCGCGAGCAAGAGGAAGCGGAGAAAGCGGCAAAGGAAGGAACAGGGCAAACGGAGGAGTCTGACGCCGGGGAGCACGAGGGTGGAGTCTCCCGTTCGGATGCGGCCGCGTCTCTTGAAGGGCCGGGCGTCGACGCACACGAAGACG
>DATKZW010000468.1:0-2290 GCA_035527775.1 Sumerlaeia bacterium
GGGCTCGGCCAGCGAAACCGCCGTCCGCAGCTGCCGGTCCAAGTCCCCCTCCGCCACGGTTGCTATCCGCACCAACTCCGCGTCGAGCCGTCCCGTCTCCTCGGCTACGGTGATCATCTCGAGCACTGAGCCCGGAAACAGCTTCGGGCAATCCGCGAGACTTTGGGCGAGACGATCGCCTTGTTTCACTCGGTCGATCGACGCCACCAGGGCGTCGACCAGGATCTGATTGCCCAGCGACTCCTTCGCCACGCGCAGAGCGTTGATCAGGGGAACGCCCGCCCCGGCGAGGGTCCCGAGCATCCGGCAGAAGCGCGTCATGGCGAAACGCGCGGTGATCTCTCCAAGAACCGGCGTTCGCAGAATCCATTTCTCCTTCGTCCGCCGTCCCGGCTCGGTTGCCAGCCACTTGCGCGCCAAAGCGGCCGCGGCGGCCAGCCCAATGAGGACCAGAAGGCCGTACTTCCTCGCAGCCGCGCTCGCGGCGACGATGAATTGGGTCAAGACCGGCAGCTCCGCCTCAAACCCCTCGAAGATCCCTTGGAACCTCGGGATGAAGAAGACCATGAGAAAAGCGAGAACCCCCACCGACAAAACCGCCAGCACGGCGGGGTATACCAATGCCGAGAGCAATTTGGATCGGAGTTCCTTCTCGAGCATCTGGAAGTCGGCGATCTGTTTGAGTACGATGTCCAGGAACCCTCCCGTTTCGCCGGAGTGAACCATGGCCACGTAGACTCGCGGGAAGATCTCCGGCGACTGGGCCATGGCGTCGGCCAGCGACGTGCCGCCAACGACCAGATCGTATATCTCCCTCCACTTCGCCCGCGCGGCCGGCGCGGCGGCTTCCTTGCTCAGGATCCGCAGCGCTCGTCCCAAAGGAACTCCCGCCGCAAGCAGACTCGACAACTGCCGCGTGAAGTTCTCCAGCGCGGCGAAAGACACCTTGCCGCCTTTCCGGCGGAAGGGGAAGAGGGCGCGGTCCGTCTGCGGCGGACCGCCCTTCTTGCCAGGCTCCTCCTCCGACACCGCGACGGGATTCAGGCCGCGCCCTTCCAGGACGCGGCACGCCTCGTGGCGTCCGACCGCCTCAATGCGGCCCTCGGCCATCCTGCCGTTCGACTCCAGCGCGCGGTATAGAAAGAGGCTCATCTTCCACTGCCTTTTGCGCTTGGCGCTCCAGATCTCTCTTGCTCGCAATCCCGCTCCGTCAACCTGCGCTCTCCGGCGGAGAGCCGTTTCGACGCTCATCCTTGGTCACGCGGAGGACCTCGTCGACCGTTGTCGCGCCCTCCCTCACCAGCCGCCAGCCATCCTCGCTCAGAGTGCGGAGCCCGTGTCGGCGCGCCACTTCCCGGATTTCTCCCGAGGAACGGGCGATCAAGATGAGTTGGCGAATCTCGTCGTTCAACTCCATCATCTCAAAAACGCCTCGGCGCCCGAAGAAGCCCGTCTGTCGGCACGCCTCGCAGCCCACGGCCCGGTACAGGACTTGATCGGGAGAGAAACCCATCTGCTTCTTCAGGGACCCGGCGGTGGGGGAGGCGTCCTCCTCCTTACACTCCTCGCACAGGACGCGAACCAGCCGTTGCGCCAGAATCGCCTCCAAAGAGGAAGCCACCAAGTAGGGCTCTACGCCCATATCCACGAGCCGGGCCAGCGCCCCGGGGGCGTCGTTCGTGTGCAACGTGGAGAAGACGAGGTGTCCCGTGAGCGAGGCCTGCACGGCGATCTGCGCCGTCTCGCCGTCGCGAATCTCCCCGATGAGGATGACGTCCGGGTCGTGGCGCAGAATCGACCGGAGCCCGCGGGCGAACGTGAGGGTGGCTTTCTCCGAAACCTGAATCTGGTTGATCCCCCGCAAGTAGTACTCGATCGGGTCTTCGATCGTGATGATCTTGCGAACGGTGTCGTTGATCTCACTCAGGGCGGAATAGAGAGTCGTGGTCTTGCCGCTGCCGGTCGGCCCCGTTACGAGCATGATTCCGTGGGGGAGCGCGAGCACCGCTTCAAACAGGCGGCGCTCGCGCTCGCCCATTTTCAGCTCATCCATCCCTCGGAGGGCCGCGTCCTGGCGAAGCAGGCGCAACACCACCGCCTCGCCGTGGAGCATGGGGATCACGGAAACGCGCACGTCGACTTCGCCTTGATCCACGCGAATCTTGATCCGTCCGTCCTGCGGGAGGCGTTTCTCCGCAATGTCGAGGTGACTGAGGATTTTCACGCGCGAAACGATCGCCGGTTGGTAGCGCTTGAGCTGCGAGGGCACCGGCACTTCCTGCAACACGCC
>DATKZW010000469.1:0-9567 GCA_035527775.1 Sumerlaeia bacterium
CGCGGTTCCCGCAAGGTCGCCCCGTCTTCGTGCACAGGCGAATCCGCGCGGTCGCCTCCTCCTCTTCCGGCGCCGCCAGCCACTCGCCCCAGTCGGGGACCGGGCCCGGATAGGGACGGCTCGCCGACAGAAAGGAAGGAGGAGCCACCGTTTACGCTAATCAAAAGCTCGCTTTGAGAAATGAGGGCTTCGCGCTTTGAGGAGCGCTTCTTGAGGAGACATCGCGGCGGAGAGAGCGACCTACATTGTGGTAGGATCCGGCGCCCGGATCTACATTCTCGTGCGAAAGCGCTCCGGGTCGATGCCGTGTTTCCGCACCCGGAGCCCCATCACGCGCTCCGTGATCCCCAGGGCGCGCGCCGCTTTGGCCTGACTGCCCCGGGCCGATTTGAGCGCGTCCTGGATCAGCTCGCGTTCCAGGTTCCCCACCGCCTCATCCAGTGTGCCGCGATGCACCGTGCCGCTCGCCTCCGCCGTTTGGAGAGTGGGCGGAAGATGGTGTCCGTGGATCACCTCGTCGTTGCTGAGGAGGACGGCCCGCTCGATGGAATTCTCGAGCTCCCGCACGTTGCCCGGCCAGTGGTAGATCATCATCATGTCGATGGCGGGCGTAGAGATGCGGCGGATTCTCTTGTTGTACGCCTCGCCGTACTTCTCGACGAAATGATTGGCCAGTTCCAAGATGTCCGTCTTGCGGTCCCGCAGGGGGGGGATATGGATCGGGAAGACGTTCAAGCGGTAGTAGAGATCCTGCAGGAAGCCCCCCTCCTCCATGGTTTCCTCGAGGTTCCGATTCGTCGCCGCGATGACGCGCACGTCGGCCTTCAGCGTCTCGGTCCCGCCGACCCGTTCGAACTCCCTCTCCTGCAAGACCCGGAGGAGTTTCGCCTGAACCGGAAGCGAAAGGTAGCCGATTTCGTCGAGAAAGATCGTTCCGCCCGACGCCAGTTCGAACCGCCCCTTCCTCGCGCGAACGGCCCCCGTGAAGGCGCCTTTTTCGTGCCCGAAGAGCTCGCTCTCTATGATCGTCTCCGGCAGAGCCGCGCAGTTCACCTTCACGTACGCCTTGGGCGCTCGCAGGCTATGGCAGTGGATCGCGTGAGCCACCAGTTCCTTTCCCGTGCCGCTCTCTCCCCGGATGAGGACCGTCGCATTGCTCTTCGAGACCTGATCCACCAGGTCGAAGACCGCTTCCATCCCGTGGGACGTTCCAATGACGTTGGACGGGCGGAAACGGTCCTTCAGTTCGCCTTGCAGACGGATGTTCTCCTCCATCAGCCGCTGGCGCTCCTCATAGGCCACCTGCCGAAGTCGCGCCGCCTGTCCGATCATGGAGGCGATGATGGCCAAGAGCCGCGCGTCCTCCTGCAAGTCCACCGAGTCTCCGAACAAGCGATCCGCGCTCAACGTGCCCAGAACCTCTTTCCCCCGTTTGATCGGAACGCACAGAAACGCGATATCCTTTTTCGACACCCCGCGCCGCGCCCCCGTGCGATCCAGGAAGAGCGGCTCCTCCGAGATTCGCGGGACGAGCATGGGGCGCCCCGTCTCGATCACTCGGCCGGTCACGCCCTCGCCCGCCTTGTACTTCCCCCGCTCCTTCTCATGGGGCGAGAGCCCGTAGGCCGCCTCGATGAAGGCCTCTCCCGTCTCGCGCGACAGCAGCGCGATTGTGCCCCGCATCATCCCCATGTGGTCCGCCATCGCCTTCAGCGCCGGTCGGAGCACGTCGCCCAGGTCCATGCTGCGGTCCAGGATCCGGCTGATCTCGAACAGGAGCCGGAGCTCGCGCACTTCGCCCTTGATCTTCGGTTTCGATGCCGCCGACATTTCCACGCGCCTCCTCGCGCTCGCGGAAGCCGTCTTTGGGGCGCCTTCGAGATGGTGTGTGAACAGTGTGGAACAGCCGCCCTCGGCTGTTATGTGCGTGGGTTCCCCCGCCCTATTTTCTTGGGTCTTACCGGCGAGGGCGCGGGCGCCACATCATCCAACCGCCCTTTTCACACCCCCTTAAGATGAGCAAGGCTTCCCGCTGCGACCCGCCCATGCCGGCTTCCTCGGCCCTCCCGCTCCCGCGCGGGAGGAGCCTTTCCCTGCGTTCTCGCAGGACTTTCTATCAACGCCCCCCTTCGAAAGTCAAAGATTCCTTTGGCGCTTCCTTTCCAAGCGCCGCGGATTCCATCCGCCTTGACTCAAACCGCCGGGCCGACCGCGTTCTTCTGGAGTCCGCATGTTCTCATTGCAGGCGCGCGGTCAGCGGCGGTACAGTGGCAAAAGGGGGAGGGAATCGGAACCCGCGCCCCGTCCCGTCCTGAAGGAGCGGCTTGAGCGTGCGCATTGTCTTCATGGGAACGCCCCTGTTTGCCGTGCCGTCCCTGGAACGCCTGATCGAGTCCTCCCACGAGGTCTTGCTGGCTGTCACTCAGCCCGACAGAGGGGCGGGCCGCGGACGTCCGCTCCGGGCGTCTCCGGTCAAGGAGTTGGTCGCGGCCAACGGGATCGAAGTCCTTCAGCCCGAGCGCATTCGGGACAACGCGGAGTTCCTGCGGCGCCTGGCAGAGCGCGCTCCCGACCTGATCGTCGTCGTCGCTTACGGCCTGATCCTTCCGCCTTCGGCTCTCGCGCTGCCACGCCTGGGGACCATTAACCTCCACGCCTCCCTCCTGCCCCGCTACCGTGGCGCGGCGCCCGTCAACTGGGCCATCATCAACGGCGAAACTCGGACGGGCGTCACTATCATGCAGGTGGACGAAGGGATGGACACGGGTCCCATCCTCTCCCAGGAAGAGGTTCCCATCCTCGAAGACGATGACGCTCCGTCACTCTCCGGCATGCTGAGCGTCGTGGGATCCCACGCGCTTCTGGCCGCCATCAACGGCATCGAGGTGGCGGGAAAGATCGAAGGGAGCCCTCAAGACGAGAGCCAGGCCTCCTATGCGCGCATGTTGAAGAAAGAGGATGGACGAATCGACTGGTCGCGCGGTACGGACGAGCTGGTGCGCCGGGTTCGCGGCACGGCGCCGTGGCCTGGCGCCTTCACCGAAAGTGAAAGCGGCCCCCTGAAGATCCTCAAAGCCGAACCGCTTTGGCCCGAAGCGATGGAAGCGATCGAGGACCGCGGGAGGATTCCTCCCGGCACGGTGTCCCTTGCTCTCGCCTCCCACGGTTTCGCCGTTCGCACGGGCGACGGGTTCCTCCTCGTCACCCAGGCTCAACCCGCGGGCGGGAAAGCCCTGTCGGGCGCGGACATCGTCAACGGCAGACACATCAAACCGCGAGACCGGCTCGGGGAAGCATGACGGAGCGCCCGACGGAGAGTTCCACGCAAGAGCCGGCCGTCCCTCGCGGGGAATCGGCGCGGGCGCCGAAGTCCGAGGCGCGTGGAGCGTGGTTCATACTGGCCCTGCAGCCCATCCTCTTTGTCCTTGCCAACGTTCTTTTTCTCGGACGCTCGCAGAGAGCGCCGTCCTTCGAACTCATAGGAACCGTCTACACCTTCAACACCGTCGTCTTCCCCGCCGTCTTGGCCATTTCTGGGACCTACGGTCTCTGCCGGTCGTTGCGCAGCCGTCGAAACGGGCCGCTTCTACGCAGCGCCGCCGCCGTTCTCCTTGCCGCTCTCCTCTGCGTCGGCGCCCGCGTCTACGCCAGCCACATCGAGCCTCGTCGTCTTGTCCTCAAGACGCTCCGGATCGAAACCGGCAAGGTCGATCGACCCGTCCGCCTCCTCCAAATCTCCGACATTCAGTCCGACAAGATCGGGGGACACGAGGAGCGCGTGTTCGCTCGAATACGGGAGCTTCAGCCCGACATTATCGTCCACACCGGCGATTTGCTCCAGCCCGTGCGGCCGGCGACCCTCCGTTCCGAGCTTCCGAAGATCGCCGCACTCCTGGACACACTGGATCCCCCCGGCGGGGTCTATGGCGTCTACGGAGATACAGACGAATGGATCCACCTCCTGCGCCCAGCAATCGTCGGAAGTCTGACCATGCTCGAATCGCAGGAAACGACCGTGTCTCTGAATTGCGCCCGAGTTCGAATCTTCGGACTCTCCCTTCCCCAATCGAGGAGATGGGAAAACAGCCACAACGCCGTCGAGGCGTGGCTGAGCAGGTCGCGACCGGACGATTTCACGGTCCTGTTAGGGCACAGCCCCGACTATATCCTCGACGTTGAGGATCTTCCGGTCGACCTCTGCCTGGCCGGACACACCCACGGAGGCCAAGTGCGGATCCCTTTTTACGGCCCCGTCATAACGCTGAGCCGACTGCCGAGATCCTGGGCCCGAGGCTTCCGCGTCGTCGGGCAGACGCGCCTGAACGTCTCCGCGGGCATCGGAAGCGAGCACTGCGCCGAGCTCCCCAACCTGCGGATCAATTGTCCCCCCGAGATGACGCTTGTCGAGATCTGCCCTTCTTCTTGATCGGCAGGCGCGCCCCCTGCGCGCTCGAGCTCGGCCGAAGGCAAGCGCCTCACGGGCTAACGAGACTCCGGGTGGACGGAGCAAGCGGATTGTGTGCGGAAAGAGCGGCCTGCTATTTCCCGGCCGGCTGCTTCAGCGTGCCGTCGGGGTTGATGAGGTCATAGGGCGTCACGAGTTTCTCTTTGGGCACTTCCACGAGGACGGCGTTGGCAGGCAGGTAGTCCTTCAGTGTGTCGTCCTCGGGGTCTGCCGGTCGTTCGGCTACGTTCCGGACGAAGAAAAGCGTGTCGCCCAACTGAACTTGGCTGCCGTCATATTGGTGGGCCCAATTCTCGGCAAAACGCAGCATCGCTTGCTTGCGACCCTCAAGCCATTCCTCGTAACGCATTTGGCCGTCCCGGTCCTTCTCGATGTTCGCCGCCATGGAGGCGTAGAGCGCCTCCTGTTTCGCCGCGAGTTCCTTGGCGTGATTCTGCAAGGCTTCGTACATGATCTTCAGGTCCGCTTTTTCCGTCGCCGGGTCGAAGCTCGGCTTCTCCTCTTTCGAGAGCTTCTCACGCAGGACCGACTGCTGGACGAACTTGTTCCAGAGCGCCAGCTGGTCGTAGAAGAAGTTCCATTGCGCCATCCTCTCGACGACGTCCTCGAAATAGATCGGGTTTTCCTGCATGCGGGCCTGAGTCAACTCATCCAGCTGAACCATCAGCGGCGCCTTCACCGGATCGATCCCCTGTTCCTCGGCCACTGTTGAGTCCCCTTCGAGGATGCCGGTCAGAGCGGGAATCCACTTCTCCTTGATCTCGGCTTCCTTCTTCAGCTCATAGTCGTCGCTCTTCATCTGCTCGCGGGTCACGCGGGAGCTGCCCTTCTTTTTGCTGTACCAGAACTCCACGTGCTCGATCGCCGGATAGTCGGCCCTTTCTTCCTGTCCCTCGCCTTCCGCGCCAAGCTCGCCCACGGTCTCGGCGTCCAGGTCGATCACCTCCGCCGTCGGTTGGGGGGGCTCGGGCTCAGGGGTCCCGCCTTTGGCTGCTTTGCCCAGCAGAGACGTCATCGCCTTGAGTTCCTCCAGCGTCATCTTTGGCGGGGCCTCATTGGCGGGTGAGACGGGCGCCTCCTCGGCCCCAACAGCGGCGGCCGGACCGGGAGCGGCTCCCGCCCCCGGTTGCGTCGGCGAAGCCGCGGGATCGGCCATCTGCGCCGCGGCAGGGAGTGCGGTCAAAAGCCCGATCATCAGCAGTCCGGCCAGAGAACGTAGCAGGTAGAGCATCGGTACGGGGTCCTTTCGGCTGGGCTGGCGTCCGGGTGCGGGTGGCGCCGCGCCCGTGGACGATGCGTGCATCATCGGGGAAAAAGGAGCGAAAGGCAAGGGCAAAATGCACGCGATTGCCGGGGGCAACGAGAGGAGGAGTCACTGGAAGGCGGTGAAGACCTTGCTCCCTTGCGGGTAGAAGAGATCGCCCGCGCTTCTCGTGCCGTTGCTCGGATCGTAGGGTTTGATCAGGGGACTGGTCGGCGCGCTTGAGTACTGCTTGCTCGGGCCGATGGCCGTGAGGGCAAAGCCGCTTCCCAACCACTCTTTCAGGTAAACGCCGACCGGATCTGGGCCTCGAGGAGATTCGGTACGGCAATGGCGGCCAGAATGGCGATGATGGCAACAACGATCAACAGCTCGATCAGGGTGAAGGCCTTCGACTTGCGCACGGGCTTCCACTCCTTTGCGCCGTCGCGGGTGGGGGATTGCGCCCGGGCGGTGAGGGAGCGAGAGAGAAGGGCTTCCAGCCAAGGCCCCGGCGCTCTCTTGGCGATCAGCGCCCCGCGCCTGTTGACGGTGTCTGGCTCCTGCCGAGAATCCACCGGCGCATTGCGTCCGCCTCGGCCTTCCAGGCGTCGGGATCGAGCCGCACGTTCAGGAAGCGGGAGAAGAGGCGGTCAAACAGGCCGTGGAACTCCTCCAGCGCGGCCAGACGCAACGGAACGGCTTCCTCGAAGGGAAGGCTGGAGGGAGTGTCGATCTTCAGACCGCGCCAGTCGAATTTCTCGGCGTCGAGGGTCATCTCCCAGGCCGCCTCGTCGAGCGTGATTCGAATCTTCGCTCGTTTGACCTTCTTGCCGGCCAAGAGGGCGGCCGTTGCTTCGGGCGCGAGCGAGGGCGCCTCGCCCCGCAACGCGCTGGCAAGCGCTTCGCCCGCGTCGCTCGTCAGGACTAGGTCCTTCTCAAAATCAATGAAGCACGACTTGCCCTCGCCGAGGTCCACCGTTCCTCCCCCGGTTTCGATGCGGAACCAGAGCCACGTTGCGAACTCCGACCCAAGAAAGGATTTCTGCTCGATACTGTCAATCAGCGCGGCCATGTCGCCGTCCTTTCTACCTGCTGGAGACGTCCGTGTATTGCGGACTGAGCTGGACCGGCATGGTTGCGAGCAACTCGTCGACGAGTCCCTCGGATTTTGCTTTTCTCTCCGCGCGCAAGAACGGGAAGAGCGGCGTCAGCGCGGTGTGAAACGTGTCGCTGAAAAGATCGCAGAACTCCTGGTTCAGCGCGTCCCCCGTGGCGGAAAAGTACACGTGATGCGTCTTGAGACTCCATGCCGCGTCGTAGAGACCCGTCAAAGGCATTTGCTTTGCCATCAGATCGAGCCGGACCTTTTCCACGAAGGCCGTCCGCTCGTCGCGGCTCAACGTTTTGCGTTCGCGCTGTCTCAGCGCTTTCTCGATTGCGGCCGCCACGTGCGCCTTCAACAAACGCCCGTTCACTGTCACACGGTCCACCCGAAGTCCGAAGACCAGGAAGTCATCGAAACGGATTTTCTCAAGCGTCAGGTCCGTATCCAGGACGTTCTGTGCGTTCACCCACCCCAAGGAACGGGGCGAGCGTTCGACCTGGACGGGTCGGAACGCGTGCCGCTTCATGTCCCGTTCGACGTTTGCTAGGAACGTCTTGGGCGGCGGATCCTCCAGGCAATAGCAGCGGCACGTCATGCTTCCGGCAGTCAAAGACATAGACGCGGTCCTTTCTGAATCGCAGAGCCGTGCAACGGCATTCGGTCGTTTCTCGTGGGAAACGATCGGGAGCGACGGCGGCTGCGGGTTCGCGGCGCAAGCGCGACCCATCTGGGGACGCGAGTCCGCGCGCAACGATCACCGGGTTGTCTTGGCGAAGTACCGGTGAACGGCCGCGTCGTACTCTGCCACGTGGGCGAAAACCTTCATCGCAAGGCGGCGGCGGGTTCCGAGAGGTATGCAGCCTTGGTTTTCCAGCATCTCGTCGATCAAGGGACCGTAATCCGTCGGATCCGCCACGGCCGCCACATTCTTGAAGTTCTTCGCCGCGGCGCGCAGCATCGAGAGGCCGCCAATATCGATGCTCTCAATGATCTCGTCCTCCTGGGCGTCGGGCCGGGCTGCCACCTCGCGGAAGGGGTAGAGATTCGCAACGACCAGATCGATTGGCTTCAGCCGGTGTGCTTCGAGGGTTTCCATGTCCTTTGCATTGTCGCGTCGCGCCAGAATGCCGGCGAAAACAGCGGGGTGTAGCGTCTTGATCCGCCCCCCCAGCATCTCGGGGAACTGGGTCAGCTCGTCGATGGGGACCGCTTTGACCCCCGCCTCCTGAAGCGCGCGAAACGTTCCGCCCGTCGAGTACATCGTCACGCCCATCTGGCTGAGATGCTGGGCCAGCTCGCCGAGTCCGGTCTTGTCCGACACGCTGAGAACCGCCCACTTGATGGGAGACGTCATCGCTTCCCGTTCCTCCTCCCGGCGCCTGTCCGGCGAGACCCCGGCGAAGGACGCGAGATCCTGCGTCCGCGCCCGCCGGGCCCGCCGCACTCGCGCCGCCCGGATTCCGCACAAGGCCGGCCTGTGTCCGGCAAGCATGCGTTCCCGACTCGAGCGAGACCTTTCGTCCGATCGGGGAGGTTCCCCTATATCTCCGGATCGGCTGCCAAAAGTCAACCTCGTATTCTTCTCGAACCCCCTGGCCGCCTGGCGCCGACGGGCCCGCCGAGACTGGAACACAAACGCCGGGTTTTGCTCGAGCGCGGCTGTCGACGGCGCCGGCTGCCGCGGTGGGGCAGGTCTCTATCAAGGCGGGCGCAGACAGGCAAAAAACCTGTTGTAACGCTCCTCGGAATAAGGAAAAGTGGCGGCGTACATCCCGCAACTCCGCAGCCGTGAATCTCGCGGCCGAACCGGGGCGGGGCGGGGTAGGGGAGGGGCCGAGATGGATCGGAAATCGAAGAACCTTCACGGCGCGCCGGAGGCCGCGCTCGCCGAGCGGGCGCGGGCGCTCATCGAGGCGATGCCCTACATTCATGAATTCCGGGGCGCCTCGATGGTCATCAAGTACGGCGGCCATGCGATGGTCGATCCCGAACTCAAGGATTCCGTCGTGCGCGACATTGTCCTGATGGAAGCCGTCGGCATGAACCCCATCGTGGTTCACGGCGGCGGACCGGAGATCACGCGCCTGATGGATCGCGTCGGCAAGAAGGTGGAATTCATCGACGGTCTGCGCGTCACGGATCGCGACACGATGGAGCTGACGGAGATGGTGCTGGCCGGGAAACTGAACGGCGAATTGGTCAGCCGGATCAACCGCGCCGGCGGGCGGGCGGTGGGCCTGAGCGGCAAAGACGCCGGCCTGATTCTTGCCAAACAGATCTCCCTGCCAACCGAAGGAGACAACGCCGTTCTGCTCTCCCAAAGCAAGGCCAAGGGATCGTCCGCCCGCCCGAAGCCGAAAGCCCGGGACAAGGGGAGAGCCGCCGCCGGCGGCGCCGCCCGGGCCGACATCGGTTTCGTGGGGGAGATCACGACGATCAATCCCGAGATTCTCGACGTCCTCGACGAGCACAAGTTCATCCCGGTCATCTCGCCGATCGGGGTCGACAACGAAGGGAACAGCTACAACATCAATGCCGACACGGCGGCGGCGGAGGTGGCGGCGGCCGTCAAGGCGGCCAAGCTGATCCTCCTGACCGACGTCTCCGGCGTCCAGCGCCAGGCCGACGATCCGGCCACCCTCATTTCCACGATTGAGCGAAGCGAGGTGGAGACGCTCATCGCCGACAAGGTCATCACCGGCGGCATGATCCCGAAAGTGCGCGCCTGCGCCGACGCCCTCGACCGCGGCGTCG
>DATKZW010000470.1:0-8791 GCA_035527775.1 Sumerlaeia bacterium
TTCGTGCTGAGGGCCTTCATCATACACACCTACGGGCCTTCCCGGGCCGAGCCGCACATGTCGCACTATCCCTACACGAAACTGGTCAATCCCAATTACGTTCCCGGGGGGCATTACATGTGGCCGCCTGCGCCCGAGGACTGCCTCTACGACCCGAGCAACGGCACGCGCAGCCGCGGCGGCATCGGCCGTTGCAGCGGCTTCCCCGGCCTGCCGCAAGCGCTCGGCGGATGAAAGCCTGAAAGCCTCCCCCGATCCTCCGACGAGGGCCCTCGAGCGGCTTGAGAAAGCGCCGAGCGGCTTGAGAAAGCGCCGAGCGGAAGAGGGAACCGGCGGCCCCGTGCTATCCGCGTCATCTGCGTTCCATCCACCCGCGGCGAATAGAACACGGATGACGCGAATGGGGCAGATAAGACGGATGCCATTCCGGAGCGGGAACCGACGGCAATCGGCAACGGGAAAGAGCCGGGGTCCGAGCCCCGCATGCGCGCCGCCGCGCCGTGCATCGCCCATGCGCATCATGTCAGAGCGACAAATCGCTTGCCTTGGAGGTTCGAGAGAAGGGAGAATCCCGCTCCCGGAGTGTAGCGCCCGATAGGCCGGGATCTAAGATGGAAAGGACCCCGCATGGCTTCCGCCGACGCGTCTCCCGCTAAAGCCCCCGACAGAAAACCCCCGCCTCTTTCGCTGAAGCCCGACTTCGACGAGACCGCGCGCCGATGGGACGCCTATTGGCAGGGCGAGATCATCGACCGGCCGGTCATCGCGGTCACCGCGCCGGTGGAGGGCTTCGAGCCGCGACCCGTCAACGGATATCGCGAACGCCTCCATGGCGACATCGATGAATTGATCGACAAGACGCTCCACAACGCCTCCGGAGCGATCTACGGCGGCGAGAGCTTGCCGCAGTTCTGGACGAGCTTCGGACCGGACGAGATCGGGGTCTTCTGCGGGGCCGAGTTCGTCTGGAGCGGCGAGATCGCGGGCGACACGAACTGGTGCACGCGCATCGTCGACGATTGGGAAGAGGCCTTGCCCCTGCGTCTCGTCGATGACAACCCGACCTGGCTGCGCATGCAGGAGATCTACCGGAAGGCGGAACCGCGGCTGCGCGGCCACGCGCTCACCATGCCCATCGACTCCCATTCCAACATGGACCTTCTGCAATCCCTGCGCGGCTCGCAGCAACTGTGTCTCGACATGCTCGAGCGTCCCGAACTGATCGACCGCGCCATGGCCGACGCCCGCGCCATTTTCCCGAAGATGCTCAACGCCCTCAACGAGATCGCCAAATGGGACGAGCATGGCTGGGTCTACCACGGCTTCTCGATGGACCGCTGCTACGTCCTGGCGTGCGACTTCATCTGCCTGATGAGCCCTCCGCAATTCCGCCGGTGGGTGCTGCCGGCGCTCGAGGAGGAAGCCGAACTGATCCGTCACGCCGTCTTTCACTGGGACGGCCCCGGCGCGCTGGTTCACGCCGACGATCTGCTGGCAAGCAAGGGGCTGCACACCTTCGCCTACGTGCCCGAGCCGGGCGCCGGCCACATGGATTACCTGGATCTCTACAAGGAAGTGCAGGCGCGCGGCAAAGCCGTCTCGGTCGGCGGCTCCGCCGACGAAATCAAGGCCATGCACCGCGAACTCGACCCGGCGAAGACCGTCTACCACACGGGCGTCAAAAGCCCAAAGGAGATCGACGATTTGCTGGCGTGGTTCCGGAACCACACGTGAGGCGACCCCTTCACTCGGCGCTGTGTCTATGCCGTCAATCCCCAACGGCGGCGGAGGAATCGCTCCCATGGCGAGAAGAGTATCTTGTCGGCCAACAACCCGATGAGCACGATGACGAGCATGACGGCGATCACCTGGTCCATCGCATGGAGTTCTCTTCCGTAGTGCAGTAGTTGTCCCAGCCCGAAGCCGGTGAGGATCGTGACGTAGATTTCCGCGGCCATGAGCGAGCGCCAAGCGAACGCCCATCCTTGTTTCATCCCGCTCACCAGGAATGGAAGCGAAGCGGGCAGGATAACCTTCAACCAGGTGTGCATCCCGCGCGAACCCATCGTCCGCGCAGCGCGCACGTAAATGACGGGCATAGTGCGCACGCCCGTCTCCGTGGCGATCAGGACCGACCAGAGGGAGCCCATGATGACCACAAACAGCATGGCGCTCTCGGTTTGACCCAGCCAGAGCAGCGCCAGAGGCACCCAGCAAATGCTCGGCAACGTCTGGAGTCCCAGGGCGACCAATCCGATCGTGTCCCGGAAGATCTGGAATTGCGCCGTCAACAGGCCCAGCGGAAGCCCGATGATGAGCCCTATCGCGTACCCGGCCAGGAGCCGCCGCGTGGTGACCCAAGCGGCCCCGAGAAGGCTGCCGTCGGCGAGGGCGCCCAGAAGGTACCTGGCCACGCTCAGGGGGGACGGCAGCAGAACCGCGGACCAGACGTTGGCTGCCACTAGGAGTTGCCATGCCAGAATCGCCAGAACGAAAAAACCTGCCGCAAGGATCACTCTTTTCATTCCGCCACCTCCCGATCTTCGCTATAGCCTTTCAGAGAGCGGGTAATGGCGGTCGAGTACTCCGCCAGTGACACGCTGTTGATGTCGCGAGGTCTCGGCAGATCGATTCGGAACTCCTCGATGACGCGGCCCGGTTCGGGCGCCAGAAGCAGCACGCGGTCCCCCAGGCAGGCCGCCTCGCGAACGTTGTGGGTGACGAACACGACCGTCTTGCGTCTCTTGAGCCAGATTGCCTGGACATCGCCGTAGAGCTGTTCGCGCGTCAACGCGTCCAGCGCCCCAAAGGGCTCGTCCATCAGAAGAACGCGCGGATTCGGCGCAAGGGCTCGGGCCAGCGCGACCCGCTGTTTCATCCCTCCGGAAAGCTCGTGGATGTTGGCGTGCGTGAACTTGTCGAGGCCGATCATCCGCAGGTAGAACTTCGCGACCTCCAGCCGGTCGTTGTCGGTCAGGTTCGGCTTGAGTTTCAGACCGAACAGGACGTTCCCCATCACGTCCAGCCAGGGGAACAGGGCCGTTTCCTGGAACATGACCATGCGGTCGCGGCCAGGCTGGCTCACCGGCTTGCCGTCGACGAGCACGCGTCCGCCGTCGGGCTTCTCAAGGCCGGCAATCACGTTGAGCAGGGTGGTTTTCCCGCAGCCGCTCTGCCCGACCAGACACACGTACTCGCCCTCGTTCACCTGGAGGCTGACGTTCTCGAGCGCCCGCACCTTGGCGCGTTTCGTCCGAAACGTCTTCGTCACCCCATCCAGCACCAGTTTGACGGGGGGAATGTTCCGCAACTCCGCTTGAAGGGCCGTGCTCACTTGAGATCCTCCCGATCGCTCTCGTGAGATTCCTTTTCCTTCTCTTCCACCGCCACCAGTCGCTTGAGGTCTCCCGCCTCTTGCAGGAACCCGACCTCCTGGGCGGAAGCGAGGAACTTCTCGAAAGACTCCCGGGAAATCTCGCTGGTGAAGTCCAATCGTTTCCACGCGCGTTGGACCAGTTCGAGCGAGATTTCCCGCTTCGCCAGCGCGGTCAACTCATCCGTCACCATCTTCTGGGCTTCCGCCGGATGCTTCTTGATCCACGCGGTCAGGTCCGCGTGCGCTCGAGTGAATTTCCGGGCCAGTTCCGGCTTTTCGCGCAGGAATCGGGCGCTGCATGCAAGCACCGTGGTGAGGCTGTCCTTTTCCTCGAAGAAGACTTTCCCCTTGGCGTTCATCTCCAATCGCGACACCCACGGCTCGACGGTCCACACCCCATCCAGAAGGCCGCGCTGGAACAAGGAGAGTTGATCCGGGTTGGCCGTCGGCACGACGAACACGTCGCCGCCCGTCTTTGTCACCTTGAATCCCTGCCGCTTGAGCCATGCGCGGCAGGAGACGTCCTGCGTATTGCCAAACTGCGGAGTGGCGACCTTTTTGCCCCTGAAATCCTCCGGCTTCTTGATGGCGCCGTCTTCGCGCACGACGAGAGCGGCGCCTCCGTTAGCCGCCCCCGCGATCACGCGCACTTCCTCGCCTTTCGATCGGACGTGAGCGTTGAGCGCGGGATTGGGCCCAACGTAGGTGATATCGAGGGCGCCCGCGAAGATCGCCTCCATGGCCGATGGTCCGGCGTTGTAGACGAACCACTCGATCTTCACGCCGGGGCCGAGTCGCTCTTCGAACCATCCTTTTCCCTGACGGGACATATGGTGCGCCACCACCCCTTGGGCGTGTGTGATGTTTGGGAAGTGCCCGACCCGCAGCACGACCTCTTCCGCCTGGACCCAGGCGTTCGTTCCCGCAAAAAGAACCGCCAATAACGCTCCGGCAAGTCGTTTCATGACGAACCGCCTCCTTGTCTCCCTGTAATGTTCTCGGTTGGCATAGCGCCCGCCAAGGCGGCGTCATCGCACCTCTCGATCTCCTGCCTTTTTCCCGAGAGCCGCGTCCACCTCGCCTGGTTTCTTGTTTCAGCGCCTCAGCCGACTTCCTCTCATGCTACGCGGAGTCCGTTGCTGCCGCAAGCGTTTCCCAACGAGCGAAAGGGGGTTCTCTTTTCCGTCCCTTGTCACTCCGGCGAGGACTGGGGGCCGGCTTTCGCTTCCCGCGCGGCGTAGACGGATCTCGAAAGCCCCTGGTCGGCTTGGCCCAAGATGGCCAGGCCGTCGCGCATGGCATTTCGCGGATCTTTCCGTCATGTCATGACGGGCGGCGCTGCGACAATGTCTCGCTGCCCGCCGTCGAATGAGAGCAAACAAGGATGCGCAGGATGTTCAGGACAAGGCAATATCCTGCCCATCCTAAAGATCCTTGTGCGGCATGGGTTTCGTCGGCTGTGGAGACCTCCGGCTCCTGGACTCCATCAGAACCCGTGCGGCGATTCTCGAGGAATCTCAGGAAGCCTGCCCGGCGCGAAAGACGGCGAAGGATCGTATTCTCGGGGGCGCGATCGATCTCGCGACGCGAAGGCGGACCTTGGAAGCTTCGATCGGTTCGAACCGCTCGATCCGTTTGTGACCGATCGATTCTCCGCGGCAAATCTCGCGCCACTGACCGCCTGGGACCAGGCCCTCGATGGCGTATTCGCGTACGCGTTCGCCATGGGTGATGTCCTCCATGACAACGGCGCGATCGATCCTGGACGGCTTGGGCGGCGCGAGCTCCAGCGTTTCGCCGTTCCCTTTTGTCTCCGCGACGGGATTGCCGTAACGGCGTCGGACGGCCTCGCCGAATTCCCGGCAGCGCCGCATGTCGACCTCCGGGACCAGGCCGTCACGGTCGGGCGTCATGCCGATGATGAGATTCGCGTTTCGCCCCACGGACCGCTCGTATCGGTCGACGAGATCGTCGAGCGAGTACACGGCGTCCTCGTCGTTGGGCCGCCAGAACCACTCATGCTTGCCGGCCGAGCCCCGCAGCGGCGCGTCCGCCATCGCGGGACACCACAGCTCGCCGCCCGGGTCGCCCGTTCCCAGGAAGCGCAGGTCGCCGCCATGATACCAGTCGCGCGTCTTGGGCATGGTGGCCCAGCAGGGGCGGCCTGTGACTCCGTCCTCGTTGCCGGCCCAGCGTTTGTCGATGCGCTGCGCGCTCGAATAGAAGATGATGTTGGGCTGATGCTTCTCGACGACGGGCAGAACATCCGGGCCGCCTTTGTCGGGCGTCATCACCCCGCCGTCAAACCAGATCTCGACGAGTTCGCCGTAACGCGAACAGATCTCCTCCACCATCTTCTCGCAGGTCCGAACATACTGGGCCTGTTTCTCCCGGTCGTCGCCTTTCCCGAAATTCACCTGAGTCCCGGACACTTCCCACCAGGCGTTGAATCGTGTGCTGAGGTAAAGTCCGGGCTTGACGCCGGCGCGGCGGCACGATGCGACGAAGTCTCGAACGACGTCGGCCTTCCCCTCTCGCCATCTCGTCTGCTTCACGCCGTAGGGGTACAGGTCGCTCTGCCATTGCAGAAAGCCGCCCATGTGCGTGGCGGTGAAGACCGCGTAGCGCGCGCCCATCTCCTTCGCCGCTTCGAGCCACTGGTCGGTGTCGAGCCGGGTTGGGTTGTAAGCGTTCGGGTCGAGGGTGGTCTGGTGGGCGGGATTCCACTCCCATCCCTCGGGCAGATACACGGGCATGTCGAAATGATAGATCAGGCCGAGTTCCAGATCTTGCCAGGCGACCTGATGGGGCGCGGGTCTGGGCTGATTGGCGGAGTTGCGTTCGTCGGTGGCGTTGGCCATGACCATGCTCCTGAGACCGGCCGGGCCGAGGATGGCGCCGGCCGCGGAAGTGGTGAGAAAATGTCGTCGGGATTGTGTTTTCATCCTAACGCGCCCTGCGCCGGATTCCGCCGCCCTTTGGCTCGGTTTCGTCAGCACGGGCGTCAGTTGACGAGCAGATGGGCGATGCGAACGGCGTGTCCCGCGCTCCCCGGGTTCTTCCCGTTCGCCGTGCGCAGAGTTAATTCGTGACGACCGGGATCGAGGTCCGCGTCGAGGACCTGCGCCCAGGGAAGATGCAAGCCGGAGCTCCACTTCGTGAAGAGGTCTCGCTCTCGGAACGGCCCGCCGTCGATGCGGTATTCGACGATCCCCGCGTCGGGTCCGGCGGCGACGAAGACGCCGACGGCCGTGCCCTCGAACGAGAGCGTGAGCGTCGCTCCCGGCGCCTCCGCCACGAGCATCGGCGCGTCGACGAAGCCCGGGCGCGTTCCCGCGCCGTCTCTCGGTTTCCATCTTTCCTCGAAACGCCACCCCTCGCCGAGCTGGGCGTCGCGGACGTCAACCAGACGCGCCTGGACGTAGCTCTTCGAGTCGATGGGAGCGCGGGGCAGGGAGTGAGGACGGACCCGCGCGTTCTTCGTCAAAGGCTTCCTCCACGCGGCGTCCAGCAAACGCTGAATCGAACGGGCGTACACATTCTGACCGAAGGGCGATGGATGCAGGTCGCGGAAATCGTCCTTCCATGTGAACTCGCCCGCCCTGATGCGCTCGGTTACCTCCAGAGCGAGATCGAGCGACGGGACATGGTAGCACTCCGCCACTTTTTCGTGGTTCTGGATGACTTTAGGCGTCTGTCCGCGATTGATGACCTGCATCTTGCCGGGGTCGACGAAGTGCATCATGACGATATCGGTCTCCGGGTTCGCCATCCTGGCGTGGCGCACAATGCCTTCCATGCCTCGGACCTGTTCCCTGTCCGTGCGCCCGTTCGTCGAGTCGTTCACGGCCGCTTCGACGAACAGAAGGTCCACGCGTCCCCGGCTGAGAACGTCGCGATCGAGACGAAATGCGCCGGGCGTCGATCCCATGGACGGAATCCCGGCGTTGATGAAATCGAATCGCGTTTCGGGAAAGCGCCGCTCGAGGTCCTGCATCACCATGTCGCGCCAACCGGGATTGTGCGTGATCGACCCGCCGAGGAACGCCACGCGGCCTTGCCTCTCGCGAGCGAATCGAACCCGGCTGTTGTCGAGACCCGCGCGGAGTCTGAAATACTCCCTCCCGTACGGCGCGCCCGGAAGGGGACGCGCAGGCTCCGCGACGCAACGATTCCGGCTGTCGACCGTGAAGGCGCACTGGTCAAGGCCGCGCCGCCGGCCTTTACGGTCTTTCCCGGTCGTCTGCTTTCCCCCTACCATCATAGCGCATCCCGCACACACCATCCCGACGCCAAGAAGCGCGAGCGCAGCCCATCTTCTCCATGCGGCCTTATGCATATCATGGGATCTCCTGCAGGAAAGGCGAGCCCATCGCCAAGGCGACCGCGACTCCAGGTTCCTCAACTCATAGCCGCGGGCGGGTCTCCGCGCGCAGACCGCACAGGCAAGAAGCAACCGGAGACCGACCCGCCAAGTAGAAAGCCGGCCGCCTCCGGATGACTGCTTCCGGTTGGGCGACCTCCCGTGCCCGGCTGAAACGGCAGAGGCGGGAAGGGACGCGCGGGGGCCCCGAGACTCCTTGTGGCTCAGAACCATCCCTTCTTGTTTGTGATGTATGTGTTGACGAAGTCCTCGTCGCTCTTCGTCAGGTAGATGATGCCCTCTATCAGGCCTATGACCCCCGTCACGGCGCTGCCAAAGCCACAGGTGAGGACTGTGACCAAAGCCATGATAACGCCTTCCTTGGTGTATCCCAGCACAAACTTGTGAACGCCGAAAGCGCCAAGCACTATTCCTAGAACACCGGCCAGAACCTTCTTGTCTGCTGGATTCTCGCTCATCGTTCGCCTCCTGAATATGGGTCTGCTTGCGGCGCCGCAAGCCGCCGCCGGTTTCAACTCATATCCGGCTGCGTGCGCGCTGTCAACGGATTAGAGGTCGCCGAGACGCCGCCTCTTGGGATCCCGTGTCTGGCGGTCCGAAGCGCCGGGCCTTCGGTTCACGGCTCCAAGAGCTCGGGAAGACCGGTCAACGTGTAGCCCCGCTCGCGAAGGCGCGGAATGATTCTCTCAAGCGCTTCGGGAGTAGCGCCGCCGGAAGCGTGGAACAGGATGATAGCGCCGTCAAGCGGGTCGGGATCGTTGCCCGCCTCCTCAAAAGGCCGCTCGCAGACCCGGCGAAAAACGCTCTCAGCGGTGGCTGGCGGGTCTTCCATCCAATCCAGACTGTCGATGGTCCAACGGACGGATCGGAAACCGGCCGTGGCCGCCGCCATCAGAACGCGCGCGTCGCTCTCGCCGAAAGGGGGGCGCCAGAAGGGACGGGTCGTCATGGTGGAGCTGGTCCGGGCAACCAGTTCCTCGACCGCCAAGAGCTCCGACCGAATCCTTTCGTCGGGGATCCGCCGGCAGTGG
>DATKZW010000471.1:0-3506 GCA_035527775.1 Sumerlaeia bacterium
CTTGGTCCAGCTCGGTCCGTTCTTGACCTGTGACGAGAAGACGGGGCTGGAACGGGAGACGCAGAGGATCGGTCCCCCGCCAGACCTGAATCAGAGAGGCAGAAGCGAGCATTTCCGCGCGAGTTCCGACAACAGCCAACAGGACCGGGACAGCCATTGGAGCGGGGATCCGGAGCGAGTCTTACAAGAGAATCGCGCAGCGGCCCGGGGGCCGCCAATGTCGCATGTTATTTCACCACATCCCGCCGGCGGTTTCAACCGCAAAATGCCGAGCGAGGGCCGCGAAGCGCTACAGATTGTAGATCCCTTTGTTGGTGGCGAAGATGTCGCCGTAGGATTTCGTGCCGTTGGTGGGATTGTAGAGGATGTCGGCGCACGCTTCGGGTCCCCGGGCGAAAAGGCCGTGGTAGTCGGAGAAATCCGCCCAATCGGCGCGCATGTTCGGTCCGACCGAGTACAGGAAGTACCCCACGCCGTGTGCGGGGTAGGGCGTGTTCACCCACCACGTGCCTCCGGGGTCGTTCCCCCCGTAAGCGTACGGCTGAAAAGTGGGGTCGGAACCGACGTCGATCCGACGGTTGGGATCGTAGAAAACGTCGTTCGGGATGGACGTCAGGAAGGCGACGGGCGTGGTGAGCTGGGCCCACGTGCGCCTTTCCTCGACACCCCAGTCGATGGGATAGCGCTGGTAGTCGACGTGGTACGCCTCCAGGCCGGTTCTCAAGGTTCGGATGTCGGAGTAGACGCGGCTGAGTTTGGAGCGGACCTGGGCTTCGAGGAAGTTCGGCACGGCGATCGCCGCGAGGATGGCGATGATGGCCACGACGATGAGGAGTTCGATGAGGGTGAATCCCCTCCTACCTTGATGAATCATCGTGTTTCCTTTCTTTTTCAGGTCTTTTGCCCCACGGGCGCACACCCGCTTTCTTCCAGCTGCCCCGCCATTTCGCGGACCCTCTAAGAGCGGAAAGGGAGCGGCGATGAGTCCTCCTCTCCCTCGCGCCTGGGTGCGGCGCCGCCCTATTCGGGGAAACTCTTTATGTTCGACCTGCCCACGTCGCCGTCCGAACGCGTGCCATTGGTGGGATCATAAGAGATCGCGGCAAAATCCAGGTACGACCCATAGGCGAGAGTATCGCTGTCCCGGTCCGGACCGAAACCCGAGATCAACCACAGGGCGCCGCTTTGCTTCCAGGCGTCCAGTTCGAGGACCCAATTGGCGCCCCAGTACTCGTACAACTGGCCCGGCTTGGCCCCCGGCACTTCCCCAACCTGAAAAACGTCCCGCGGCGCTGAAGTGATGTAGGCCACCGGCGTCGTCACGGAGATGAAGGTCCCCCATTCGCCGGGGTAGTTGTTGTACCCCATCTCCCCGCTGTCCCAGTCTATCGGATACCGGTTGTAGTCCAGGCGGTAGGACTCCCACGCAGTGGCCAGGGCGCGCAAGTCGGATTTCTCGCGCGAGACCTTGGATCGGGTCTGCGCCTCGAGGAAGTTCGGCACGGCGATCGCCGCGAGAATGGCGATGATGGCCACGACGATGAGAAGTTCGATGAGAGTGAAGGCGCGTCTCGGCGCGCGGGCGTCCACGGTGTTCATTGTTGCGGTTCCTCCTCCCGACGTCTCCTCCGTGCTTCCTGCATGGGACGCGAGAAACCGTAGCAAGCGGTTTCCCGGCGGTCAAGGCGCATCGCTTCGCCGTCGCTCCGCGGTCTGGGGATGGGAACGGACATCGTCCCCCCCTGCGAAGGACAGATCGGGGTGGAAACGAACGGGGCTCCAACAGCCGCAGGCGGTCCTATGTCGCGGCGGGCGCGCGGTCGTCCTCTTGCGGGGGTTGCGGCGCGGGGATCGGCGTCGACTTTATGCGAGGTCGTAGCCGGGGGCGGCTGTGCCGCAAGCATCCGTGGCGCAGTCGGCGGCGGCCCCGGGGCTCCGGTCTCAGAGCGCCGTTCTCCCGCGGCGTTTCGGATTCCGATCTTCGTGATTCGGGTTTCTCAGCCGCGAAGCGCCTCGGCCGAGTTTCACCACTCAAGGGCCTCCTCTCCCCCGATGAGTTCGTGCAGCCGCCGTTCGATAATGCGCTCGCGGTTCTCGCGCCGCTTCTGCAGGAGCGAGCGAATCCTCTCGAGTTCGCGCTCGATCTCCTGCGCCTGGCGCTCGCGCATCGCCTCCTTCAGGTTGAAGGCCTCCTGGAGCCTTTTAGCAATCTCGTTGGCGATCCGCTCGCGATCGGGCATCGCGGGGTTGCGGCGGATCTGCTCTGCCAGGTCGCGCGTCTGCCGCTCGAGATCGGCGATGCGCCTCTGCATCCCGCTTTGAGGGGATGCGTCCGGCGCAGCGAAACCCGGCGGCCAGGGCGGGCCCTCGTGACCCGGCGGCCAGGGCGGACCCTCGTGGGGCCGGCGCCCCATCTCGTCGGCCAGCTTCTGGAGTTGCAGCATCTGGTTCATGAACCTGCCCGCCGCTTCGGGGGAGATCACCAGCCCCTCCCATCCCTCGGGGCCTCCTTGGCCGATGCGGATGCCGTTCTGATCGATGAAGATGCCTTCTTCTCGGCCCGAAGGATCTTTGGTGCCGATGCGAACCCCGTCCTCTCCAAAAAGCCGCGTGAGCATGTCGAGCCAGCCTTGGGCGGCAGAGGCCGGAGTGTTTGGGTCCAACTGCACGACTGCCTTGCGCGGCTTGGCGGGCTCGGGCGTCTGCGGCACGCAGCGGATCTGGAGCTTCACGCGCCCTTCGCCGCGCCCGCCCGAAGGCTTGATCTCCTGAGCGATGATCTCGTAATCGTCGAAGTAGGTGGACATGAACTCGTTGAGAGTGACCTCGGCCGACTGCTTCGGGCTGCGCACGATCAGCTCCACGCTGTCGTCATACTCGTCTTTGGGGTCGTTCTCGTTGACCCGGCGCACGCGCAGTTGCAGGTCGCGGAACTGGGTCTCGCCCCCGGTGGACAGCGTTCGGGTCGTGGTTGCAATCTCCGCGGCTTGCTGTGTCAATGTCTTCAGGGCCTCGTGACCTTCCTCGTCGAGAAGCATGAGGCCCATGTGCGGCTCTTTGGGGTCCTTTGGCGGCGAGGGCGCCGGGGCCGACACCCCCGCGTTGGGGGCGTCCTTGCTTGTCGTCTCCTCCTCTGCCCCCCATGCCGGGGCCCAGAGCGCCGCGAGAAGAAGCGGAACCGCGAGAACCAGCGCGCACGCTCGGCGACGGGATCCGCGCGATCTGTGCGTCGCAATGGAGGCTGTTTCGGAACCTCCCGTAGTGTTCTTTGTCATGGCAATACGGTCTCCTTTCTCTCAGATTGTCTCGTTCTGCTATGTTCTCTCAGGCTGATGAGGCGTCGCCTGGGACGGCCCGCTTGAGTTGGGCGGCGGCGATTCGCGCCTTGGATTCTCCCGGACGCCCTCTCGCGCTTCGGCGTCCCGGGTCGCGTCGTGAAGTTGCCGGCAGCGGGCGCGCGTCTCGAGGATCAGTCGGTCCAAGAGCGGCCCTCCGCCGGCGCCTTG
>DATKZW010000472.1:0-7435 GCA_035527775.1 Sumerlaeia bacterium
ATCCATGTGTTTCCCGGCTTCGAGCTTTCTTCCCGCGAGGGCGTCCATGTCCTGTGCATCTATCCCAAGGACACCAACGAAGAGCAACTCGGCAGATTCTTGGGGGAGTTCGGAATCACGAAGACTGGGCCTTCTTCCGACTTTTCGAACCAGAACTTCCTCCAAGTCCTCACACAAGTCCGCGAACAGGGTGGCGTCGCGATTGCCGCGCATGTCACCAATGACAATGGACTTCTCAAGGTCCTTAGCGGCCAAGCTCGGATCCACGCTTGGAAAAGCGACGACCTGCTCGCGATCCAAATCCCAGGCTTGATAGACGAGCTGTCGCAGGAGTGGCACCGAATTGTCCAGAACACGAACCCTGACTACCGTCGCGCGCACGCTGCCGATGATGGCCTCGCCGTCGCTGTCCTGAACGCGAAGGACATCGTTGAGCCCGAAGACCTCGAAGACCGCTCAGCCACATGTTTGATCAAGATGTCCGAAATAAGCATCGAAGGCTTGCGCCAGGCCTTCTTGGATCCCGGTTCCCGCATCCGGCTCAATCCCAAAGAGGGCAAGATCGAGCCGGAAGAGCACGCAGAGCTTGTCGCCCTGGCTTGGGAAGGCGGCTTCCTCGACGGCGCCGCAGTCCACCTCAATCCCAATCTAAACGTCCTTGTTGGCGGCCGCGGTACCGGTAAATCCACAGTCGTTGAAAGCATTCGTTCCGTTCTGGCCCTCGACGCCGTTGGCGACGAAGCGCGTAAGGCGCACGAAGGGATTGTGCGGCATGTGCTAAAGAGCGGCACGAAGATCTCGCTGCTTGTCAAGGTGCATCGGCCCGATGTCCGTGAGTATCGTATTGAGCGCACCATTCCAAACCCACCGCTGGTTCGGGACACCCAAGGCCAAGTCTCGAACCTCTCGCCGCAAGACGTGCTCCCCCGCGTCGAGGTTTACGGCCAACACGAGATTTCCGAGCTAACCAAGAGCCGCGAGAAGCTTACCCGTCTCCTCGACCGATTCGTAGAACAGGATGAGTCGCTCCCGCGACGCAAGGCCTCTTTGCGGCGCGACCTGGAAAAGAACCGGCGTAGTCTGCTTGACACGCGCGCTGAGCTCAGGCAGATCGAGGAGCGCCTCGCTGCGCTTCCCGGTCTTGAGGAAACGCTCCAACGATTTCGTGAAGCAGGCCTCGAAGAGCGTCTGAAGGAACAGAGCCTGCTCGTGCGCGAGGAGCGCGTGCTCTCATCCATCCCCGAGCGTCTTGCTCCTTTTCGCGAATTTCTAGAGAACCTGAAACGGGGAATCCCGATCGATCGCGTCTTTCTTTCGGCGAAGGCGCTCGAAGACCTTCCCGGTAAGGAGATCCTGGCGCGCGCCAACGAAGTGTTTGCGGAGCTCGACCGCGATCTGGCGCAAATCGCCAAGGATCTGGAGCAAGCCCTGCAGCGCGCGGACCAGGGGATCGCCACAGTGCGCGCGGAATGGGAAACTCGAAAGAAGGGCGTCCAAACCGCTTACGAGAAGATCCTCCGCGAACTCCAGAAGTCACGTGTGGATGGCGAGGAGTTCATTCGGCTCCGGCGTCAAATCGAAGAGCTTCGACCTTTGCGCGAACGTCTTGACTTGGTGCGCCGTTCGGAGAAAGGGCACGCGGACAAACGCAGGGAGCTACTGGCCGAATGGGAGGACTTCAAAGCTGAGGAATTCCGGCGCTTGGACCGCGCCGCGAAGAAGGTCAACCAGAAGCTTCGTAATAAGGTCCAGGTGGAGGTTACGGCCGCTGGCGACCGCGAGCCTCTATTCAAGATGCTACGTGAGAAGGTCGGAGGCCGCCTTTCCGAAGCCATCGACTTGCTCGCTAGTGTTCAGGCGCTGTCACTCACGCAGTTCGTCGAGGCATGCCGGTCAGCCACCGACGCGCCAAACAAGGTGTACCGCATCCCCCCCGCGCAAGCCGAGCGGCTTGCCAAAGCTGAGCCCGAAGTCCTTATGGGCATCGAAGAGCTTGATCTGCCCCCGACCACGGCCATACGGCTCAACACGGCGCCCGCCGGGGAACCGCCTGATTGGCAAACACTGGAAGACCTCTCGACCGGACAGAAGGCGACGGCGGTGCTCTTACTCCTCCTTTTGGAGTCCGACGCACCGCTCATCGTTGACCAGCCGGAGGACGACCTTGACAACCGCTTCATCACTGAGGGCGTCGTCCCGCGCATGCGCGAGGAAAAGCAGCGACGGCAGTTCATATTCTCGACCCACAATGCGAACATACCTGTTCTCGGCGATGCCGAACTGATCGTGGGTTTGAGCGCAATGGGCGAAGCCGAGCATGGGCACGCCCGCATCGTACCCGAGCACATGGGTTCCATCGACGCCCAGCCGGTGCGTGAACTGGTGGAAGAGATTCTCGAAGGCGGCAAGGAAGCGTTCGAGCGGCGTCGCCGCAAGTACGGATTCTGAAGGAGAACCGATACCGAATGAATAAGACAGAACTACTCGAGATCATCCGCAATGGGGAGAATTCAGGTATTGAGTTCAAGCGGGACACTGAGGAAAATCGTGCACTGGCAAAGGAATTGGTGGCTTTTGCGAATTTGCAGGGTGGTCGTGTTCTCCTTGGTGTCGAGAAGAATGGTGCTATTTACGGTTTGACGCGAGTTGATCGTGACTCTGGTGACGACGACTCGCCTCGCACCTATAACCGCCTCGAAGAGTGGGTAATGCAGACTTGCCGCGACAAGGTCCGGCCGGAGATCATTCCATACTTCGAAATCATCCGCGATATCGAACCAGGATTGGATGTGGCCGTTGTGGGGGTCGAGCGTGGTTGGAGTGTCCATCATGTGTGGCACGACCAGCACTGCACCTACTACATCCGGGTTGGAACTCTAAGCCGGGAAGCGAGCCGTGAAGAACTCGAGCGGCTATTTCAGCAGCGTGGCGCATTTCGACTTGAGATCCGGCCCGTGTCCGGATCCTCGCTCGACGACCTCGACTTGCGCCGGCTTGTTGAGTACTTTGCCCGTGTGCGCTCGCAGCCCATTCCTTTCGATGAGCCTCCTCCAGAATGGCGCGAGCAAGTTGAAGCAGAAGCCAAGCGGCGGGACGCCGAACGTTGGCGGGAGATTTACGATTTGCAACTAAGGAATTGGCGGGAGGAACAGCGAAGAGCATGGGAATCGCTGCTGGTTAACACAGAGATCCTCGACAGCGGAGAACGGCATCCTGCTACAGTAGCGGGCCTTTTGCTGTTTGGGAGAAACCCCAAGCGCTACCTCCCCCAGGCGGGCATCGACGCCGCGGCTTATGAAGGACCAGAGAAAGACTACGCCGCCAAGGAACGGATATCATTGCGGGGACCGATGGTCGCGTTGCGAGCCGCTGACGGGGCCAACGTGGAATCGGGTCTTGTCGAAGAAGCGGTGGAGTTTGCCAGGCGAAACACGACTGTGACTGCTGAACTCGTGGACGGTTCTCGCCGTTTGGAGCGTCGGGGGTATCCGGAGGATGCTGTCCGGGAATCCGTCGTAAATGCACTTGTTCACCGGGACTATCTTCTTTCGGGTACCGACATCGAGCTATCCTTGTTTAGCGATCGCTTGGAAATCATCTCGCCCGGTCGTCTGCTAAACGCCATCACCCCAGAACGCATGCGCATTGGCTGCCGTGCCGCGCGTAATCAATTGCTCAAGGACACAATGCGCGACTACGCCTACATGGAGCACATGGGAATGGGTGTACCACGCAAGATTGTAAAGTCCATGCGGGAATACAACGGCACCGATCCAGATCTCATCGAGGAGGGGGAACGCTTCATCGTCCGCCTCTGGAAGGAGCGCAAGCCCTCGTGATCCCCAAGGAATGCAAACGCCTGGCTGAGGTGGATTTTCCGATTGCTGTGGTGTCGAAGCATTCGGCGCGGGAGAAATCCATCCGGCATGGGCATCCTTCGACGCTCCATTTGTGGTGGGCGCGGCGGCCTCCGGCCGGCGGTGAAAGAGGGGAGGCCCCAGCGTGCGAGGCGGCCTCCGGCCGGCGGCGAGGGGGCGCCAAGACCGCCCGGCGGCGCGGAGCAAAGAGACGGGACCGCCTCGCGCGTCCGCGGCGCCAACGCGCGTCCGCGAGGCCAATCGGACCGCCCGCCGGAGACGGCGTGCCCCGTTCCCCTTTCGTCATGCGCTGGCCGTTGACGAACCACACGCCGTCGTAAACGTCGCGTAGGAGGGGCGTTCCGCCCGAGGGCGCGGGCACGATCGTCCCCTCGCCCGTCCTCTACACCGGCCAGCCGTCGGCCACGCCCCAATCGGGTCGTTCGCCTTTGGCGGCGACGATCGTCAGGGTGCGCGCCTCATGGCGGGCGGGATCGTTCTCGACGAGTTCCAGGCGGGCGTGTCTCTGGTCGATCTCCAAGCCGGCCATCTTCGCCAGATGGCGCAGTTCGGGAGCGGTGTGGAAGCGCACGCGCCCGATGGCGTGGCGGCCCGTGCGGTCCGATTCGCAAGCCAGCCGGAGGAAATGCTTGAAACCGAGCGGCTGGAGGAGGTTCTGGAAGGAAGCGTAGAAGCGTCCCGCGGGTCTGAGGACGCGGCGGGCTTCGCACAGGTAGTTGAAGGCGTCCTCGCGCGCCAGGTGCATGAGGACCGCCTCGAAGAAAACGGCGTCGAAGCTCTCGTCGGCGAAGATGGAAAGATCGCTGCGCGAGAGAACGGCGAACTCCAGACGACCGCCCGCGTCGCGAGTGAAGGCGCGCGCCCGCTCGACCATGTTGGGCGATACGTCCACTCCGACGTAGCGCTTCGCCTTCGGCCCGACAAGGCAAGCGAACGTTCCGATGCCGCAGCCCACTTCGAGCACGCTCTTGGTCTGGTCGATCTCCAAGGCCTCGATGATGTAGCGGGCGATGTAGCGGCACGTCTCGATCCGCTCTGCGTCGCCGACCTGGCGGCCATAGGTGGCGATCTGCGCCTCCGCGTCGGTCTGCGACATGCTCGTCCAAAACGTCGTGTAGTCTTCCCCGCGGTCGGGGTGCCAGGGAGGCGGCTTGGTCTCCGCCGAGAAGAGCGTCTTCAGGCGATTCCGGATTCCCATGTCTATCCGTCGGCGCGGACCCGCGGCGGGTCGCCGCGCGCCGTTCTCTCATTTGCGCTCAAACACGATGTTCTTCTTCTTCATCTTCTCCACGAGGGTCGTCCGTTTGACGCCGAGCAGCTCGGCGGCGCGGCTTTTCACGCCGCCGCTCCTCCCGAGCGCCTCGAGGATCAGTTGGCGCTCGAAGCGGTCAACCAGCTGGTTGAGGTCTGTCCCCTCTCTCGGGAAGGCGAAAGGCGCCGAGAGATCGGCTCCAGGGGGAGAAGCCAACGGCGTCGGCGTTGCCGCCGAGGGAATTGGCTCCCCGGCGGTCCGGACCGTGCCGATCTGGAGGCGCTCTTCGAAGTTGACCCCCTCGGAGGCGCGGACTCCGACCGGGGGCGCGGGGGGCTGGAAGAACCCGAGAGGCACGCCCGCCGGCGCGCTTCCCGCGCTCTCTCCCGCCGAAGCGACTGAGGCGATAGACGCCGCGGAGGGAGCGCCGGTCGAAGCGGGCGCGTCGCTCGGAGCGGCGAAGGCGAGCCGACGCCGCGCGGCTTCCGGGTGGTGAAACTTCAGGGGCAAGTCGTCGATCTCGACGAGGGGCTCGCGCGCCAGCACGCACATTCGCTCGACAAGGTTCTCGAGCTCGCGCACGTTCCCCGGCCAGGGGAACTGCTGGAGCCGCTCGATCGCCGCGGGGGCGAAGCCCTCTAAGGGACGCGGCTGGTTCTGGTTTAGTCGTTTGATGAAGTGATCCACCAGACAAGGCACGTCTTCGATCCGCTCGCGAAGGGGAGGCACTTCTATCGGAATGACGTTCAAGCGGTAGTACAAGTCCTCGCGAAAGAGTTTCTCCTCGACGGCTCGCTCGAGGTCAACGTTCGTAGCCGCGAGGATTCGCACGTCAACCCGGACCGCTTCAGCCGATCCGACGGGCTCGACTTCCTGCTCCTGCAAGACGCGCAGAACCTTGACCTGGAGTTTGGGGCTCATGTCGCCGATCTCGTCGAGAAAGATCGTTCCTCCATTGGCCAGCATGAAGCGACCCGGTCGACTGGAAACGGCGCCGGTGAAGGACCCTTTGACGTGGCCGAACAGCTCGCTTTCGAGGAGTTCCTCGGGAATGGCGCCGCAGTTAACAGGCACGAGCGGCCCGCGGCAGCGGGGGCTGAGGTTGTGCAAGGCGCGGGCTACGAGTTCCTTGCCCGTGCCGCTCTCGCCGCGGATGAGCACGGTGCTGTCGCTCGGAGCCACCGCGGCAATGAGACCGTTCAGGGCCCGCATTCCGCCGCTCTTGCCTATGAGCCGCCGAATTCCCTTGGGCCGGGAGAGTCCGCCGCGGGCTGGCGCCGCACTCCTTGATCCGGCCGCCCCTTCCCCCCCGCTCTCCGAACTCCGTCGGGCGCGCTCGACCACGCGGCGAATCTCATCGGCGTGCAGCGGCTTGGTCAGGCAGTCGAAGGCCCCGGCCCGCAGCCCCGTAAGGACCGTCTCCGCCGAGCCGTCTGCCGTCAGAATCACACCCCGGGCGCTGGGCGAATGCGTCTGGACGTGTCGGAGGACGGCCTCAGCTCCTCCCCCCGGCAGATCCAGATCGATGAACAGCAGATCGAATGCGTCCTCCGCGAGGAGTCGGTAGGTTTGGGCGCAGTCGCTCGCGGAAACGACCTCGCAGCCCTCACTGCGCAGGATCGGAGCGAGAAGGTCGCAGACGCGCGCCTCGGCGTCCGCCACGAGGATCCGCTTGCGGGCTGAAAGGCCCAATGTTCTCGAGTCCTTGAGGATGTTGGCTTCCTCCGGGGGAGCCTTGAAGCGGTTATGGCGCCTGGGAGAACCCGTTGCGCGGCGCCAATGCTTTGACATTCTGCTTATATCCCGACCTTCCCGCCGATGGCAAGAAAAAACGGGGCGACAGGGAGCGCCCGCCCTTTCCCGGACTTCCCAAAGCTGGCCATGGGCAGATGAACCTCGGCAAAACGTGTGATATCAGTTCTGTGGCTTCCATACGGGATCGTGAGACCGAGGGTTCCTGCGCCCGAGAACGGAAGCGTTCTTCCGCCCTCTGGCGTCAATGTTTTGTCTGGCGCCGATGTCCGGGCTCGTTCAGTGTGCTCGAGCCGCGTCGGCGCTCCGGGCCGTGTTCGATCATCTGGGGCGTCATGGCAAGCAGGGGACCCGGACAAGAGGCAAGAAGGAGTTGAGGCGTGACAGCGACGCGAGGCAGCAGGCAGTCAAGATTGCACTGCCGGACGCCGAAGTATAGTTAGGGGTTTGCGCGCCCCCGGGCACGCGCGCGGCGTGGCCAGGAGGGCTTGCGATGTTGCCGGCGGGAGGTCTCGCGGGGCGGTTGCTTCCTTCGTGTCCGAAGCGTTGGAGG
>DATKZW010000473.1:0-11092 GCA_035527775.1 Sumerlaeia bacterium
CCCCGGAAGGATAGACGCTCCCAGTTTCCCCTTGATTTTGGATCTGGACGTGTCTTGCACGAGCGCCCCGACGTCTCCCCAGGAGAAAACGAAAACAGCCTTGCCTCGGAGGAACCAGTCCCACGCCGTGCCCAGGTCCCAAGCGGACTGCGCAGCAGGACCGCACTGGGACAACTCGTAGAGGACTTCGAGCGCGCGCACGTGACCCGGCTGGTCGATCAGCGGCTCCATGGTGTCGGGATCGAACCAGTAGTTGTTGGTTCCCCGGTCGACCCTGTCGCCGCCTATCACCACAAACGGGGCCGAGAGCGACATGAAATGGAACATTCCCTGCTCATTGACGCGGAAGTGCATCACCACTCCCGTATCGGGGTCCGGGTCGTTCCCGTCCCAGTTCTTGCCGTGAAAGAACCGGGCAATGTCGATCACGTCCTGCCAGGTTTTCACCGGGAAGGGCATATCCGCGCCCGTTTCACTCTTGTACTTCGCCCGCCACTCGGGGTCGCTCAGTATGTCATTCCTCCAATACAGAACCTGACCATCGCTGTCGTTCAAGGCGGCATACCACTTCCCCTGCCAGGTGTAGATACTCCTCAGTGAGGGGGGAAGCCAGTCGGGATCCCATTGTGGAAATCGTTTGTCCGCAATATACTGATCGATCGCAGTGAGGAATCCCGGCGTGATGTACTCGCCCATGTACCACGCCCCTTCCATGAACCCGTCGAACTGGCCGCCGCCCAAGCGCAAATCGTTGATCGTCTTATTGAGCTGTTCCGCGATGGGGATTTCCACAATATCGAGTTTTGCCCCGGTCAGATCTTCCCAAGCCGGGCGCATCCGATACAGCGGCCCCGATATTCCTCCTTTGGGCCCGCTGTTGTTCACTGTTACGGCGATACGTTTCCCCGCAAAGGGCTTCTCGTCGGGACCGAACATTGTGCCCAATTGTTCTCGCGTAAGATGAATGACTTCCTCATCCTCGAAGGTAATCAAGTCAACGCTGCCATCGTCGCGCCATTCCAGATGCCGCCGCTCCGCCTTCTCAGCCTGATCCTTGCCGCACCCCGCGACGAACACCATGCTCGCGAGGATGAACGACGTCAGTCCCCGTGGAAACGATCGCGTTCTCATGCTCCTCTCCTTTCCGAATGCAAAAGCCCGCCTTTGGATTGTGCGCCTATTGCCCGAATAGGGATTCCCCGTTGGCATACTCAAGCAAGGGAGTCCGCGTTGGGATACCTCAAGCCGTCGTAGAAGTCCAGCTTTGCGGGCGACCCCGGGCCAAGAGGCTTCCGCGACCGAGTCCTAGGGGACCATCATGCGCCGGGCCGCTACGGGAGACTCACGTCTGGCCGTTGAAATCCCGACCGGCTTCGAGCATGGCCAGGTAGTTCTCAATGGGAACGTAGTTGGCTATCGTGTTGCCGCTGCCGAGGGCGTAGCCGCCGCCGGGCGCGCAGGCCTCGAGGACTCGCCACGTGTAGTCCTTGACCTCCCGGGGCGTGTGGCGACAAAGAAAGTCGACGTCGATCCCCCCGAGCAGGGCGACCCGGCTGCCCCAACGTTTCTTCGCCTCGGCGACGGGCATGATGACGTCCTCGAAGGAATGCTTGGCGTCGATGCCGACGTCGTCGATGAGGTCCTCCATGATGGCCTCAAGATTCCCGCAGCTGTGGAGCACAAAAGGCTTGCCCGCCGCGTGGACCGCCTCCACCACGCGCTTCGCCCAAGGCAGGAAATA
The DNA here is from genome assembly GCA_035527775.1 of Sumerlaeia bacterium. Lineage (GTDB taxonomy): Bacteria > Sumerlaeota > Sumerlaeia > UBA8349 > UBA8349 > DATKZW01. The sequence goes on from DATKZW010000473.1 coordinate 1,742, forward strand.
ACGGCGGAGAGCCGCGGGGCTTGCCATCGTCGCCGTCTTGTAGCCCATGTCGTCGCCGAACCGGTAAGCGCCGAGCCCCTCGAGGGGCGCCAAGCGTTGGGCCACGCCCGCCAGCGTCGTCCCGATTCGCTCGAGAAGGCGTTCAACGAACTCGGGCTCCTCGCAGATGCGCAGAGAGAGCGGCGCGAGCCCCATCAAGAAGCTGGCGTGCTCGAAGGGGCCTCCCGAGGCGCCGCCGATGATCTTCATGCCCGGGGGCAACTCGCGAGCGAAGGACTCGAAGCCCGCGTAGTCGAAAGCGTCCTCGACCGGCGGCCAGAACTCCTCGTTCTCCAGATCGTCCCACGTCTGGATCGGACCCTGGTTCTCGTCCGCCCAGCCGCGTTGGCCGCGGCTCAGGGGCGCCGTGTCGGGACCGACTATGCCGCTCCTTGCCGCGAAACGAATGCCCGATTCGTAGGGGAGACAGTCGTAGCCGAGATGCGCGTAGGTCTCGATCAGACGTTTGCGTTGCGCCGACGGGGTTTCGGCGGGTCCGTCGTAATACCGCTTCTGGATCTCGGCAAGGATCTCCTGGTCGAGGAAATGCTCGTAGAAGGGAACGCGGGGCGGCTCGCGCCGTCGCAGAAGCGCGTCCTTCATGACCTCGAAATCCGCCGCCATCGATTCCGTCTCCTTCAGGCCGAACGTTACACGCCGCCTTACGCCGGTGTCAAGATCTTGCGCGCCCCCGCCCGGTTTGAAACTCTTGCGTTCCAACCGAGGAATTGGCAGGATTCCGCGCAGAGGCCGAAGCATGGAGAATGGCCGGCAGGTCTAGGCAAGGGAGAAGGTAATGATGGTCACTGGCGCGCCCCACCGCGTTCTGAGGCGGGCGGCCGTTGCGTTGGCCATGACGGTTGTCGGCCAAGGGACGGTCGCCGGACAGGGGGGCGAAAGTCCCGACGGTCTGAGACTCTGGTACGCCAAGCCCGCGGGAGAATGGGTCGAAGCGCTGCCCGTGGGAAACGGCCGTTTGGGCGCCATGGTGTTTGGCGGAATCAGCCGGGAGCGCCTGGCGCTGAACGAGGACACGTTCTGGTCGGGCGGGCCGCATGACCCCGCCAATCCCGATGCCCTCGAAGGAATGAAGATCGTCAGGAAAATGGTCTTTGACGGCAACTATCAGGACATCTTCGACCCGATCAAGGAGAAGACGCTGGGACGCCCCTCGGAAACGGCGGCGTACCAGCCCGTTGGGGACCTCTCGCTCGATTTCGAGGGACATGAGGCCGCCCGCGAGTACCGACGCGAACTGGACCTGGACACGGCCATCGCCCGCGTTTCCTACACGGTGGAGGATGTCGAGTACGCGCGGGAAGTGTTCGCCTCCGCCGTCGACCAGGTTCTTGTCGTGCGCCTGAGCGCCGACAAGCCCGGCCGCGTCGCCTTCAAGGTTTCGATGACCAGTCCGCAGAAAGCGAGCGTGGCTGTCGGGCAGCCGGGCGAGTTGGTCATGAGCGGCGTCGGTCCCGACGGCCCCGGCGGAGTCAAAGGCGCGCTGAGATTCGAGGCGCGCGTTCGTGTGCGCGCCCAAGGCGGCAAGGCGACCTCGGGTCCGGACAGTGTGACTGTGCGCGACGCGGATTCCGCCACCATTCTCCTCGCGGCCGCCACAAGCTATAAGAACTGCCAGGATGTTTCAGCCGACCCCGCCGAGAGGACGCGGGAGGCTCTTTCCGCCGCGCTCGGGAAATCGTACGACCAGTTGCGCGAAAGACACGTGGCGGACTACCAACGCCTGTTCCGCCGCGTGGAGCTCGAACTCGGCGACGCGCCCGCGAGCCCCCTGCCTACGGACGAACGGATCCGGGCCTTCGGTCAGGGGAACGACCCTCAGCTGGCCGTCCTCTATTTCCAGTTTGGCCGCTACCTGGTGATATCGAGTTCCCGCCCCGGCACGGAGCCCGCCAACCTCCAAGGCATCTGGAACGAAGATGTGCGGCCCGCCTGGAACAGCAACTACACCGTCGACATCAACGTCGAGATGAACTACTGGCCGGCCGAGGTGTGCAACCTCGCCGAGTGCCACGAGCCGCTCCTGCGAATGGCGACGGAGTTGACCGGGCCCGGCGCCAGAACGGCGCAACTCCACTACGGCGCGCGCGGATGGGTGTGCCACCACAACTCGGATCTGTGGCGTTACACGGCGCCCGCTGGAGGCACTTGGGGGCTGTGGCCGACCGGCGGCGCCTGGCTCTGCATGCACCTGTGGGAGCATTACCTTTACGGTGGCGACAAAAAGTACCTGGCCCATGTCTATTCAACGTTGAAGGACGCGGCGGTCTTCATCCTCGACACGCTGGTGGAAGATCCCGCGCGCGGATGGCTCGTGACAAACCCCTCGAATTCGCCGGAGAACGCCCATCCTTACAAGACGGGCGTTTGCGCCGGTCCGACCATGGACATGCAGATCATCCGCGACCTATTCGATTGTTGCATCGAAGCGTCCAAGATCCTCAACAGAGACGCCGAGTTCGGACGGCAGCTTCTCGAGACGCGAAAGCGCCTGGCCCCCATGCAGATCGGACGCCACGGCCAGTTGCAGGAGTGGCTGGAGGACTGGGACAACCCCGAGGACAAGCACAGGCATGTGTCGCACCTCTATGGCCTCTATCCAAGCAATCAGATCACGCGCCGGGGAACGCCCGAACTCTTCGCCGCCGCTCGGAAATCTCTCGAGATGCGCGGCGATGGCGGAACGGGATGGTCGAAAGCGTGGAAGATCAACTTCTGGGCGCGCCTCGAGGACGGCGACCACGCCTACAAGATGGTTCGGGAACTGCTCGGCGGGTCCACGCTTCCCAATCTCTTCGACACCCACCCCCCGTTCCAGATCGACGGCAACTTCGGCGGGAGCGCCGGCATCGCCGAAATGCTTCTCCAGAGCCACGCCGGCGAAATCCATCTCCTCCCCGCGCTGCCCAAAGCGTGGCCGCGTGGCCGCGTCAAAGGGCTGCGCGCTCGCGGCGGCTTCGAGGTCGACGTCAGCTGGCGGGACGGCCGCCTCGCGGACGCCACGATCCGCTCCCTCCTCGGCGGAGGATGCAAGGTTCGCTATCAAGAGGACGTTATTGGGATTGACGCCGCGCCTGGCGGCGTGTATTCCCTTTCCGGCAAACCACTCGCTATTCGGAGGAACCAATGAACGCAATGAAGAACCTGCTCGCAACCATCATGGCGCTCGCGCCCGGCCCCCTTATGAATGCGCGGGCGGCGGAGCCCCGCGCAGCCGAATCCGGCGAGCCGGCCACGTACGACGTCGCCTGGAACACGCCGAGCGACGACGCTTCGGGCTCGATGCCGCTGGGCAACGGGGACATCGGCGTGAATGCGTGGGTCGAGAAGAGCGGCGACCTGGCATTCTACATTTCGAAGACCGACAGTTGGGACGACAACGGGCGCTTGCTCAAAGTCGGCCGGGTCCGAATGCGCCTCAAGCCGAATCCGTTGCCTTCCAGCGCAACGTTCCGGCAGACGCTGAGCCTGACCGACGCAACCATCAATGTGCGCTACGGGGAGGGAGACGCCGCGGTTGACTGCCGCGTGTGGGTCGACGCCAACCACCCCGTGATCTACGCCGAGTGCAACGGCGCGCGCCCCTTCGAAGCGGAGGCGTCGATCGAACTGTGGCGGACGGAGCGGTTCGTTTTGCCGAGCATCGAGGTCAGCGACGTGATGACGGACCGCTCAAAGCCCGGCGGGCAGCATGAACCGACCGTCGTCGAACCGGACACGGTCCTGACGGACCAGGCCGGCCGGATCGGCTGGTATCACCGCAACGTGAAATCCGTCGGCCCATCTCTAACGGCCAAGATCCAGGGCCTGACGGATTTCGACCGGCCCGATCCCCTGCTCGATCGCGCCTTTGGCGCCGTCATCAAGGCAAGCAACGGACAGCGCCTCGACGACCTGCGCCTGCAATCGCCCCCCTCGACGAAGCACTGCTTCAGCGTCTACGTGGCGACACACCATCCCGCTACACCTCAACAGTGGCTGCAAGCCATGGACGAGACGATCGCGGCGACTGAGCGGATCCCTCTCGGCCAACGGCGCGAAGCCCACGAACGTTGGTGGCAGGCTTTCTGGGACCGGAGCTGGATCCACGTGACATCGAGCGCCGAAGCGAAGGAGCGGCCGCCGGCCCCCGCGAACGCGCAACCGATCGCCGAGCGGGACGTCGCGGAAAGCGATGACGCCTTCGTCGTCAGCCGGGGCTACGCCCTGCAGCGGTTCATCAACGCCTGCGCGGGACGGGGCCGCTACCCGATCAAGTTCAACGGGTCGATCTTCACCGTGCCTTATCCGGGCGGGCCGGGCGATGCCGACTATCGTCGCTGGGGCCCCGGCTACTGGTGGCAGAACACGCGTCTGCCCTACATCAGCATGTGCGCCTCGGGCGATTTCGACCTGATGCAGCCCCTCTTCCGCATGTACGCACGCGACCTCATGCCCCTCTTCCGATACCGAACCCGACGGTACTTGGGACACGACGGCGTTTTCATTCCGGAGTGCATCTACTTTTGGGGAGACGTGTTCACCGAAACCTACGGCTGGACGCCCTTCGAGCAACGCGAGGACAAGCTCCAGAAAAGCGGCTGGCACAAGTGGGAATGGGTGTCCGGCCCGGAACTGGTTTTCATGATGCTGGACTACTACGACTACACGCGCGACGAATCGTTCCTCCGGGAGACGGCGCTGCCGGCCGCCCACGAGGTCCTCACGTTTTTCGACCAGCGCTACCGGACCGACGAGGCGGGCAAGCTCCTCATGCACCCCTCCCAGGCGTGCGAGACGTGGTGGGACTGCACCAACCCGATGCCGGAACTGGCCGGCCTGCATGCGGTCGTGGACCGCCTGACGTCGCTGCCCGAGAGGCTGACCCCCGCCGACCAGCGCGCGTTCTGGAGCGCGTTGAAGAAGAAGCTCCCCGATCTGCCCACGCGCGAAGTCGACGGCAAGCGCATGTTGGCGCCCGCGGCCAAGTTCGCCCAGAAGAGCAACATCGAGAATCCCGAGCTCTACGCGGTGTTTCCCTTCCGCCTGATCGGCGTCGGCAGGCCGCGGATCGAGCTCGGCGTTGAGGCCCTTAATCACCGCTGGGACAAGGGAAACTCCGGCTGGCGTCAGGACGACATCTTCATGGCGTACTTGGGCCTTGCCGGCCAGGCGCGCGAGAACCTGGTCGGCCGCGCCAGGAACAAGCACGAAGGGTCCCGCTTCCCGGCCTTCTGGGGTCCCAACTATGACTGGATCCCCGACCAGGATCACGGGAGCGTCTTGCTCAAGACCCTCCAGGCCATGATCCTGCAGACCGACGGCGACAAGATCTATCTCTTGCCCGCCTGGCCCAAGGACTGGAACGCGGATTTCAAACTGCGCGCGCCGTACAAGACGCTCGTTCGCGGCGCCGTGAAAGACGGAAAACTCGCTCGTCTCGAAGTCTTGCCCGAGAGCCGCCGCAAGGACGTTATTGTCATGCAGGCGCAGTGAAGGGACCGGCCCCGTGCGGGCCGAGCGCCGCACGATCCCAGATCTCCGGCGGAACGGCTCTCTCGATCTCCGGGGGAACGACTCTCTCGATCTTCGGGGGAACGACTCCCCCGCGGGCGGGGCCGGAGCGCGAAATGCCAGCGCACCGTGAGTCCTTTGATGCGGGCCAATGGGAAGCTCAGCCGCCCGAGCTCACGAGGGCGGGCTGGAGCGTCTGGTTCGCCTCCGCAACCGTTTCCTGACGTCCGCCAATCCGACGGCAGGGGCGCCTCCTTCGGCGGCCTTGGCTGCGCGAAGACACCGGAGGTCCTCGTAGTCATCCAGTTCCTCCTGCAGCTTGAGGAACTCCTCGTAAGGGAGAACGGCGAACTCCTTCTTCCCATCCTTCTCGATAATCTGAGCGTTCAGGACCATGCTTGTGGCCTCCCTCATCGGTATGCTTCACGCCGGTGTCGCACTCGGTACACGACGATCGTTCCGCCGTCGGTCTCAAACAGGACGCGATAGTCGCCGACTCGCAGGCGGTACTCCGGGGTGGAATCCGTCAGTCGCTTCACGTCGCCCCTCAGATCATCACACATTTCCTCGATCCGGCGCAAGAGCCGCATTTGCATGCGGGACGGAATCCGCTCCATATCCTTGACCGCCTGCGGTTTGAATTGGATCGTGTATCTCATCGGCTGTTGCCATCTTTCGCGCGCCCTACCTCTCGCGGGGGTGAACGCAGAAATCACCCGCGCGGGACGCATCCCGCGGCTCGCGTCGGGTGCAGCGAGTGGTTAGGGAACTCCTGGCCCGACAGGCCACCAGCGTCACATCCATAGGGCGGGCGAGAACATTCGCGAAAAACGGCCACCTATTCTTCTTCCCTTGCCTGCCGGAGCTGACGCCGGATGGGCCAGTCTCCGAAGGCCAAGATGCACAGCGCAACGAGGTTGAGCAACGGCACGAGCATGAGGAGTCCCATGGCGCCAGGATACCCGGCTTTGGAGAAGATTCTCCAAAACAACACCGCTGGCACGATGGCGAAGAGCAGAACGATGATCACCTCCCACAGTCCGGGCATGTCCTTCTCCTTTCCCTAAAGAGCTAAGGGTTTTTGCGGCGCGCAACGACCGCAAAGGCTTCGGTTGAACGGAGCCGCTTCGCGCGGGTGCGGAGCTTGGGGATTTGGCTTGCGGTCAGACGCGCCCTACGAATCCATTATGAAAGGGCGGAGGCGGGTGTCAAGAGCGAAGAGGGCCGTTTGGGCGTCAGAGCCTATCCCAAAACCTGCGGGGCGGATGGAGGGCTTCGTTGTCACGCGCCAACTCGCCCCGGACGCGCCACGCCTCATATCCGGTTCCTGTTCGTCGGCCCGCGCCTTGGGATTGGGCTTCCTCCAGACCCCGCCTCGCGACGACGTCCGTGCCCTTCTCCTAGCGCTTCAACTCCGCGAACGCCTGTGCAGAGGTCTCTCACCTCCTAGCTGTACGAGATGCCCGGCACACACGCATGATCGCCCCATGACCCGCAAGGGCGAGGTTGTGGACGCACTTTTCAACCGACCCTAACAAAGCCCGGCAGCTCCTGAAGTGATGCATCAATCATTCGTCGCGTGAATCGTCGGAAGATTGATGCCCTTACGAGTAGGAGACGCCCTCTCCGGCCCATCTTCCGATAATAGTAAACTGCCGTGTCCCAGTCGTCCGAGGCTGTCATGCCCGCAGCTCCCGACCAGTCTTCATGCTTTACAAATATCGCCAGAAGAGACCCATTGACAATTCTGAACGAGGCAGATTGGTCCACGGCATCGAAGAGAACTTTCATTCTGCTGTCAGGGATTACACGCTCGTATTTGAAATGAATGTTGCGCAGAAGGTCGTCCGACAGGCGCCTGTGTTCCGAGCAAGCAGCCTGCAAAGTCATGGTGCTTGCCGGATCTGATAAGGCAATGAGAGCATTCACCGTCTCGTCCATCTCGCGTTTCCATTGGCGCGCAGCGGCTTGATCCTCGGCAGGCCAAAGCGATGTATCTGGCATCCGCAGAAGTTGAGGGCTCTGTTCGCTGCTCGCGGACGGCTTCTTGACCGCTCGTGATGGAGTATATGTCAGGGATGTGTTCTGTGGATCCTTGTTTGTTCTTGGATCTTGTTGCAGGAATGGCGAAAAAGGGTGAGAGGGTGTAGGAACACTGCGTATCTGGTCAGGTCCCGCGAAAAAGCATAACGCAGGCAATATGACGGCTAACGCGCATCCGGCCACGATAGCGCGAACTTTCCAAACTCTCAACGCCGTGTTATTCATGGCCCTGTCCTCTGTCCAAGGCTTGTACCCGTTGGTGTGACCACACTTCTTCGCATATCTTGGCGCTCCTAACACGTCGATCCGTTTTGGGACTTCGCGTTGGTGGTAGCTTGAGGCGTTCGACCAGAGCATCCACAGTGCCCACGGGTTCCAGCGCCTGGCGCACTTGATCGGGGACGATGATCGCTGCGAGCGCCGCGATCACGATGAGAAGCCCGGCGCCCGTTGCCAGAGCCAGGCGCTTGAGGGGTCTCGGCGTTCTCGCGTCTTTCGTCGGATCCATGTTTTCAATCCACTCGTCCGGTGTCTGCTCTGCTGAAATCCTGCCGTCGGCTGGGATCGGCAAGACGCTTGTTCCTTCGCGGAGAAGGCGCCCTGCATCTTTCCGGCGCGTTGCGCCACGGCCCCGGCCAGAACGCCCATCGGCCTCCGATCCGTCCGATCCCCCGGATCCGCGAAATCCGTGTTCCATCGAAGCAGGAGAATGGAACGCGGATGACGCGGATGGAACGGATCAAACGGGTTTTCTTTCCGCTACTCGCCTCCCGCTCCCGCCTCGTCGGGCGGCACGCGAATGAAAACGTCGCCCGGCCCGTCGTATTGGTCGGTGATGCGGTATTCGACCATCCCTCGATCATCCACGCCGTCGGGGCCGATGCTGTAGACCGTGATCTGACCCGCGCCAGGACCTTGCAGGAGGCGCAGCGTCTGGCCGGAAACGGGGGCGAAGGGATCGGCGGGCACGCGGTCGATGTACTTGCCCTCGGGCTGCGCGACTTCCGAGAGGCTGTTAGGAAGGCGGCCGTTTTCCGTTTCGAACTTCTCGACGGCCCCGCGCATCTCTTCGAGAGCGACCTGGGCCTGAGCGACTCTTGTGACGGTCTGGCCGATGCTGAGCCGCGGCACGAGCCAGTTGGCCACCATCGGCACGGCCATGCCGAAGTTCAGGTCGATGCCGCCCGGCGCGTTGAAGTAGACGTCCACGCACGTCGGGCGCGCGTAAGCGTAAACGATTCCCGGAGCGCGGTAGTTCTGCATGAAGGAGAGATTGGGCACGAGGCCTTTCTCCTCCTCGCCCAGTTTGGGCGCGATCTTCTCCTGGACCAGCGCCGGGATCGACTGGGCGATGTCCTGATAGACGAGGAGCGAGAAATGCATCTCGGAGCGCGTCGGCAACAGCGGCAGGAGACGCTCGGAGTCGTTGGCGATCGAGCGGCCCGAGTCGTAGACGTCGATCGAGTCGCGCACAAACTGCGGTCCGGGGCCGGCGACGAAGAAATCGTCCACGAAGGCCCAAGAGGGCGTGACGCGGATCAAGCCGCCGCGCGCGACGTCGATGACGAGCGTCTCGATCGTCCGCCCCTTGTGTTCGCTCGTCTCGAGTACGGCGGCCGTGCCGGACTCTTCGAGTTCGGCCAGGAGGGCGGTGAGCAGTTGATCGAGTCCGTTTTGGAAAGCGGCTTGGTCCGCCACTTCGACGGCGATTTTCACGTTCGGAACGGGCAGAATGGGCCGATCGATCCCGACGGCGAC
>DATKZW010000474.1:0-5567 GCA_035527775.1 Sumerlaeia bacterium
CGCCGAGAGAGAGCACGCCCGCCTCGTAGACGTCGTCGCCCGCTCGGTCCACGAGCCACGCCACGCTCCAATCATGGGCGGCGCCCTGTCCCACGGCGGAGGCGCAACGGTAGTCGTCGTCGCCGGCGTAGTCGATGAGGGCGGAGACGCCGAAATGCGCTCCCGCGCCTTGGCAGTAGTGGTGGGCGCTGTAGTAATCGTCCCCCCCGAGGTCGAGCAAGAAGCCCATCCCGTACCAGTATGCGGCCCCCTGGGCCAGGACGCCCGCTTCATAGGTGTCGTTTCCGCCTTCGTCCAGGAGAAGGCCGAAGCCGCCGGCCCAGGAATGGCCGTCGGAGAGGTCCGCGCGGCGTCCAACGCCGGCGCCCTGGCCGACGCTGGAGTTATGCGTTGTCGGCGCCTGGGCCGAAGGATAGAGGATCTTGTCGTTGCGGAGTTCGTAGAGGTCGTCGCCCTCGCCCCGATCCAGGAGATAGCCGCACCCCTTGGTGAAGCCGAAGCCCTGGGCCATGGCAAAGGCGCTGTGGAAGTCCGACCCGCCCGCGTCCATCAGCAGCCCGAGCCCGAAAGAGCCCGCGCCCTGGCCGTGCGCGTTCGTGTCGTAGGAGTCCTCGCCGCCGTAGTCCAGAAGAGCGCCCACTCCGAACAGCCCGCTCCCCTGAGCCAGAAAGCCCCCGACGTAAGTGTCATCTCCCCCCAGATCGACCACAATCCCGTAGCCGAAAACTCCTGACCCGAACTGGTTCTCGCCCTCAGGGCTTCCCTCGTAGCGATCGTCGCCGCCGAGATCGATCAGGACGGAGACGGGCTGCTCGAACGAGGCGTTCGCTCCGCCGGAGCGATGGACGTCGCCACGCCCGTCGAGATCCATGAGGAGAAGAATCGGCTCCTCTTCCCGCTCGCTGGATGTCCCGGCGCCCGCTGGGGCGGTCTCCTCTGGGTTTGGCTTGCCTTGCGATAAGGCGCCGCCCGTCGCATCGGCCGCGGTCTTCCCACCCGAGTCGCCCGCTCGGAGGATTACGCGCCCGAGCGGCGTCGGCCACTCAAAGTGGAAGGTGGCGGTGGTTGGGTGCGAGGCCAGACGCTCGCGAGCCGCGTCAATGGCGAGGGCCAGATCCTGGGCGCCCGCGTAGAGCGCCTCGAAGTCCATTTCCCCGGCGACTCTTTCCAGCCCGGCGGGGGCCGAAACGAACTGGCTGCGGACGGCGCGCGCCGCGTCCCGGCAGAAACCTGGAGTTTGGACCTCGGGGCAGCGCTCGAAGGCCCGCTTCTGCCATTCCGCGGCCCGGAGAGAGGCCAGGATGACAAGGGCGGCGGCGTCTTGCGCGTCGGATGGAACCCTGGCCGCGTCCTCGACAAGTTGGTCCCCATCTTCGTCGCATAAATCCTTCCCGCGGACGACGTATATGGAGGCAACCGCCCGGGCCAAGGTCGATTCGCTTTTCTCTATCTCTTGCTCGATCTGCTCGAGAGGGTTCGTTCCGAACATGCCTCTGCGCAGGCTCACGCCGACTTTCGGGCACATTCGCATCAGCGTTTCGTTGAGCGAATCCGGCTTCTCGCGCGCGCTTGCCGCAACGCACGAGAGACTGTAAGGAATCTCGAGCGGCTTCGATCCATACAAAAAGAGGAGCGGCGCGGGGAAGCGATTCCCTCCCAGGGCGCCGAACACGGCCGGGTCGAAGCGGAGCGCGTCGGGAGTCAGGCCGATCTCCCCAAGCGCCGCGTCCAAGGGGTTGGGAAAGGCGGTTAAGGGATGGCGCGACCAGTCGTGGGGCGAGAGATCAGGCGCGTAGCGGACGGCAACCGATGGGGTTCGGCAGCCCATCGCCAAGCACAGAAGAAAGACAAGAGGGCATGTGAGGGGGCGCATCTTGCCTCCGCTACGCGCCTTCCGCGCGACCGCCAAAGAGAGGCCGCTCCCTCCCTCCTGCGCGCTGTCGCCGTCTACTCGGCGCCCGCAACCCGAAAATCGGCCCCACGATCCACGCCGCTTCGGCCCGGATCTTCTCACGCAGATTGCAGAGAGCGTCCCGGAGAGTCGACGCTACTTCCCCTCTTTTCCCGTCTCTTTGTCCTCTGCATTCTCAGCCGCCACGTCTTTGGCCGAGAAGTGGACGTAGGGGAAGAGTTCGGGGATGTGGGAGTCCCAGACGCCGTGGCGGCTCAGGAACCAGCCGCGGGAGTCCTTTGCGGGAGCGGGCGCCCCGTACTGGTTGAACCGCGAGAAGTCCAGGCGCCAGACGTCGCCGTCCTTGGGAGGCAGGGAGCGCTTGTCCGCCTCGGCGAGCCATTTCATCCCCTTCCAGGGGAAGGCGAGTTCTACCGTCCAGCCTTTGTCCTTGTCGGAATCGTCGTTGATCGTGCCTTGGACCTGGACGGCGGTTTGCGCGCCGGGGAAGTCCCAATGCCGGGAAAGCCACCGGAGGCCGCGGGGATGCCTCGTGAAGCCCACGCCGTTGAAGCCCCCCAGCTTCGATTTCTCGAGCGCCGGGTCGCTGGCGTAGTCGCACTTGTCATAGGCCTCCTGCCAGATGAAGAACACCTCGTAGATCGTGCCGAAGGAGTTGATCTCGAATTCGTAGTACGCGTCTTTTCCCGCGATGAAGAGTTCGACGTCGTTGTTCTCGTAGATCGGGGCGTCGCGCTGGGTAAGCGTGGCTCGGACGTTCGGTTCCTCGACCCAGTAGCCGACGTAGAGGTTCTCGTCGTCCCACAACACGGCGACCCGCGTATCGTACATGGCCCGCTCGCCCGTCAGGCAGTCGACGAACCGGCGCGAGCGAGGCGCGAGGGCCCAACTCTTTTCGCTCAAGTTGCCGTCCACGACGATCTTCTCGCTCGTTCGCAAGGCGGTGTAATGCTTGATCTCTTCCTTCGGAACCTCAAAGGGCCATTCCGTGTCTTTGGCGGCGGGCTTCTTCTCCTCGGCTGCGGCGGACAACACGAGCGGGAACAGGGCGGCCATCGCGCAGCGCGTCGCCAAGCGTCTGGTCGTCTTTCGGGTCAGCATCATCGTTCTCCTCTCTCGGGCATTGGCGGGCCCGGATCGGCGCGCGAGACACGAGCGGCTGCGCCCTCAGACCCGGTCGCCGGATTCGAGCGCCCACTCTACTATCCGGCCCGGCTGGGGTAAAGAGCAAGTTGCAGTCGGGTGCCTGTCCGAACCCCCGCGGCCCCGAGGGGGCTTTGACATTTCGGCCTTTCAGGCCGGCGTTCGCGACGCGCTGGGATTCGCAGAGGCGCTCGTTGGAGACGCTTGTCCGGCTCGGTTCAGCGATCGGATTTCCCCGGCAACGCCAAGCCCGCGTCTTCGGGCGACGGCAGGGCTTTCCCCTCCGCCGCGTCTTGGCGGATCCGCGCGATGCGCTCGGCAAAGTCCTCATACTCCTTGACCGTCTCGCCGTAACGCTTCATCGTCCAATCCAACGCGTACGGTTTGCTTTCCGAGAGCCAGATCCGTTGGAACTCCTCGCCGAGAGCGCGGTGCGCGTCGCGATTCTCGCGCACGAGCTTCTCGGCCCGGGTCAGCAGTTGCGCCGCCTCTTTCCTTCCCGCTTTGCATGCCTTGGCGTAGAGCTGGGCCGTCTCCAGGCCGTCGAGTCTGCGTTGCGCCATCCGTTCGATTCGCCGCGCGCCTAAGAGGAAAACGCCGAGCAAGTCGCGATTCGCGACCGCTTGGCGCTTGCAGGTCTCGAGATCCTCGATGGCGGGCCGGACGACTTCGAGCATGGAATTCGCCGCAGCCCGGATTTCCGCGGGCCCCTCCGCGGGCCGGAAATCCTTCTGCCAGAACAAATGGTTCGGCATGTTCCCGAGCCGGGACAGGAGTTCGATGGCCTGGCCGAAGCGGTCTTCCTTCTCTCCGAAAAGAACCGCCCCGATCCGGCGGTTGAAGTCCTTGGGATCGGTGGCCGAGGCGTTCCACGCGCACTCGGCGCCCCAGGCGTAGCCGTGCCATTTGTAGCCTTGGAGCGCCTCGCCGTCGTCCTCCCATTCCGTGTTCAGCATGCCGATGGCGCCGTGCTTGACGCCGTCGCGCACGAAGTTGCGGATGTTGACGACGGCCGTTTGGAAATCGGGCAGAATCCGGCTCCAGTTGCTGATGCCCGGACAGACGAAGAACTCGTAGCCGGACTCGGCGAAGGGCACGATCTGGCTCTCGAAGTTGTCCCTGGGGTCGTACGCCCAGGTGAGCATCACGGTGTCTTTGGGGATCTGCTCGAGATCGTCGGGGTGTCGCAGGATGATGTCGCCCCACATCAGCATGCGCTTGCCGTACTTCTCCTTGAGTATGTCGTGCAGACGCCGCATGTGGCGGACGTAAACGCCGCCCACGCCGATCTGCCCGGCCAGTTCCTTCGACGGCCCCGTGCCCAGACCGTCCGTCTCGTCGCAGCAGACGTTGAACATGGGAAAGGGAAGCAGAGGGCAGATCTCGGAGTAGAGGTCGTCGAGCAACTGGTAGCTTTCCTCCTTGACCGGCGTGAGGATGTGGGGCGTCTCGCGAAGATGCGCGTACTCCTCGTGTTCGAGGATGCGGGCCCAATGGCCGAAGGACTGCTGATTGCCGAGAATGTCCATGTGCAAGGGCTCGGCGCACTTGACGAGCGCGGTCAGGTCTTTCGGCTCCAGGGAGCCGTCTTTGGGGCCGATGCCGGGATGTTTCTTGAAGGCGTACTGATACTCCATGTAGTAGGTGAAGAGATTCATCTTGAGGTGTGCGCCCCAGTCCACCTCATGTTTCAGTGTGTCGAGTTTGGAGCTGGGTCCGCGCGTCATGTCGTCCTGAAAACAACGCCAGCGCAACGAGGGCCAGTCGCGGATCGTCAGGCAAGGGATGCCGTTGTCGCGCCGGTTGGCGCGGATGAGTTGCAGGAGAGTCTGCAAGCCGTAGAACAAGCCGGCCTCGCCGGGCGCGGCGCACACGACGCCCTCGGGCTGGGCCTCGAGAACGTACTCCTCAGCCCCGGCCCCGTCGCGCAGCCGCAGCTGCGGGGCGGCCGCGCCGGCCTTGGGCGAGAGGCGCCAGAAGCGCGCTTCCTTCTCGAGCGGCTGCACCTTCGGCGCCGGGAGCCCGGCTCGTTTGAATTCCGCTTCGATCTGCGCGGCAAAAAGCGGCGCCGCTCCGGCGGGCGCTTCCAAGACGAGATCGGGTTTCACGGAGAAAACGCCTTGGCGCACTTCAATCTCCTTGGGGAATGGAACCAATCGCATAGTCGTACTCTCCTTCTCGTTGGCGGCCGCGAATCCCGCGAATGCCGAAATGAGTAGGGGCAGCAAGCCCATGACGCCGCGCGTTGCGCGGATGCCTTGCCCGCCGGGTAGGCTGTGTGCCAGAGTTCCCATAAGTTTCGAATTGCCGCCGATGCCAGCCCGCTTCATTTTCTGCCACAGAGAACCCGCAGGGCACAGAGAAGGCTGAGAGCGCGAATCGCTTGATGCCGTTTTTCCGCCCAGGTCCGAGCGCTCACGGCGCCTTAACCAATCGGGCGCCCAACAGCCTTGCCGGCCAGCTCATCGACCCCCAAATCCTCCGTGTCCTCTGTGGTTGACCATTCCCAAGA
>DATKZW010000475.1:0-2768 GCA_035527775.1 Sumerlaeia bacterium
GGAGCGAGCGACGCCCTGGGTTGAGGCCTGGAGAGGGCCCGCGCTGGCGCGCTTTCTTGCAGCGCAAGAAGCGTGACAGCGCAGCGATCTTTCCTGCATGGCCCTGGTTGAACAGACCGAGGCGTGGTCGGCAAACGCCTCGCATCACAAATAGGAGGCGCTGAGAATGCCCCCTTTGCGTCTTTTCATCGCCGCCGACTTGAGCTCCGAGCAACGGTCGGCCGCCGCGCAGTTGATTGAGAATCTCAGGAAAGGCGTCCAGTTCACGAAGGCATACCCCAAGTGGGTGAAGCCCGAAGGGATGCACCTGACCCTCAAGTTTCTCGGCAACGTGGATTCGGAGCGCGTGGGCGAGATCGTTTCGGCCGTAGACAAGGCCATCGCCGGCGCCGCGTCGTTCCCCTTCGACCTGAGAGGGCTCGGCGCGTTTCCTAGCGAACGCCAACCGAAGGTGCTGTGGGTCGGGGCCAAGAAAGGCGCGGAGGACCTGGGCATCCTCGCGTCGGGGATTGAACGCGCTCTGAGGCCTCTCGGTTTTCCGCCCGAGCAACGTCCTTTCCACGCCCATCTGACGCTGGCGCGAATCAAGTCCCTTCGCGACGTGGAAGCGATGATGCAGGTCGTGAGGTCCCACGGCAAGCACTCGGCGCTCGGCGAGGCCGAGGTCGATCGCGTCACCTTGTACAAGAGCGACCTTTCGCCCCAAGGGGCGACGTACACCGCCTTGCATCGTTGGCCGCTCTCACTCACGTCCCCACGTACTTCGCGTACAGACTCCGAGCCCGCGCCGGATCGTCGAGGCCCATAATCACGGCGCGCCCGTCGGGGAACACCGTGAAGCGCATCCCTTCGGCCTCGAATCTCAGCATGAACTCGTCGACCGAGACTTTTCCCAAGCCCTGGACACGTTTGGCGAGGCCCTGAAAGTCGAATCTCTCGCGCGACGGGGGCGGCACAACCTGGACCGATCCTTTGCCGCATACCGACGTCGCCACCGTCATCCTGGCGTCCCACGCCTCATCCAGGTAGTCGAACCGGCCTTGTCCGCAGGCCGGGCATTGCCCCTTTTGGAAGAAGGCGGAGACGTCCACGCTGTCCATCCGACCGGTCCACACGTCCACCGTTCGCAGATGGGGCGAGATCGCTTCCAGACGCCCCGCCAGGATTTTCAAGGCCTCGGCCACTTCGAGCGAGGCGATGAGACCGACGATCGGCGCCAGCACGCCGGCCGTCTCGCACGTGGCGACCGTGCCGGTCGGCGGCGCCGACTCGAAGACGCATCTCAGGCAGGGAGTGCGACCGGGGAGGATGGTCATGGTCAGGCCGGCGCTCGCGATGGCGGCGCCGTACACCCAGGGGATTCTGTGTTTCACGCAGGCGTCGTTGAGAAGGAAGCGGGTCTCCACATTGTCCAGGCCGTCCAGCACGACGTCGGCGCCGGAGACGATCTCCTCGACGTCGCCGGGATTCACGTCGACGACGCGCGTCTCGACGGCGATCTCGGAGTTGATGGCCCGCAGTTTGCGCCCGGCGACTTCGGCCTTCGGCAGCTGGCGCCGGGCGTCCTCCTCGTCGAAAAGCGTCTGCCGCTGCAAGTTGGTGGCGTCGACAATGTCGCGGTCCACGACCAGAAGGCTGCCGACTCCCGCGCGGGCGAGCATTTCGGCTGCAACGGTCCCCAGGCCGCCGCAGCCGACCACGACGGCCCGGCTCTTCGCCAGCCGCTCCTGCCCCTCGGGGCCAAAGGAGGGAAAAAGGACTTGGCGTGAATAGCGTTCCGGCGAGAGAGAAGGGGTTGAATCGGGCGTCTCGTTCACGGTTTCCGGGACCTCCGCTATTCCGCGACCGGCTCCCCGCGCGAGGTGTCGGGTCCCCATGGCTCGATGTGCACGACCACGTCCACGACGTCGGCGCCCTTCAGTAGACGCGCCTTGACCGTTCCGGCGATCTGGTGGCCGCGCTGGACCGTCAGCGTCCCATCCACCAGAACGTGCAGGTCCACCTGAAAACCGGAACCGATGTGGCGGGTACGCACCGCGTGCACTTCCTTGACCTCGTCAACGGCGCCCGCCAGTCGATAGATCTTCTCGATGTCCTTTGCCGAGGCGCCGGCGTCGATGAGTTGGTTCATGGCGGGGCGCGTGATGTCCCAGGCCGCGCGGAAGATGAACACCGAGACGACCACGGCGCCGACATGGTCGAGAAACCCCCATTGGGGACTGAGAGCGGCGGCCCCCGCCGCCAGCGCCGCGGGAATCGAGCTGAGTGCGTCCGAGCGATGGTGCCAGGCGTTGGCGACCAGCGCGGGGGAGTTCACTCGTCGCCCGACCCGCGCCGTCCAGCGATAAAGCGCCTCCTTGATGATGACGGAGGCCAGCGCCGCCCAGAAGGCCACAATCCCCGTCCGCGACGGGTGGGCGCGGCTGAGGGTCAGCAGGGCGTTCCCGATCAAACCCGCCGCGACGCCGGCCAGCAGAAGCCCGATCAGGACGGTGACCGCCGTCTCGATCCGTCCGTGGCCGTAGGGGTGATCCTCGTCAGCCGGAGCGGACCAGTAGCGGATCCCGACGAGAATGGCCACGTCGCTCATCGTGTCGGAGAGACTGTGAACGGCGTCGGCCACCACGACCTGGCTGCGGCCGACGATGCCGGCGGCGAGCTTCGCCGCCGAAAGCAGCACGTTCACGATGAGGCCGATCCACGTGATGCGGCGGACTTCCGCGACGTTTCTTGCCTGGGGTGTGTCCATGGTTTCGATTCGCGGAGAC
>DATKZW010000476.1:0-2234 GCA_035527775.1 Sumerlaeia bacterium
ACCGAGGCCTTTGCCGCCCGCCACGGATACAACTGCGTCGTTGGCGCGGCCGAGGCGATCAGCCGGCATCCTGGCGGGATGCCCGGCGCCCACCCGATGAAGGTTAAGCTCGTGTTCGAGAAGCGCACTGGAGTAATCCTCGGGGGCCAAGCCATGGGGGACAAGGGTGCTGGCGAGGTAATCAATGCCATCAGCGCCTGCATTCAGCGGCGCATGACGGCCGAGGACATCGCCGTGTTCCAGACGGGAACGCATCCAGCGCTCACGGCGTCGCCGGTCGCATACCAGTTTGTCAACGCCGCCGAGGCCGCCGCCGCGGCATTACGATGAGGCGCCGTCAGATGAAGGACGCACGGATGTTTGGGAACCCGACCGCAGGCGGTGACGCCGACCTTCACGGAACCTGCCGACTTCCTCGGGAAGCCGAAGACGCCCACACTGGATCCCGGAAAGTTCGCACGGGGAATCCCGACCTCGCGATCCGCGATGTCCCCATGCCATGGGAATACAGAGGCTTCAACCTTGCCCGGCAACGCGAGGAGCGCATCCGCCCTCTCGGTGCGAAAGGGGCATCGCTCCTCACGAGCGAGCAACTCAGGCAGGCCCCTCTGCAGCGTGCGCAAAGGTGATCACATGAGAATAGCGGTGGCTAGCGGCAAAGGGGGCACCGGGAAAACGACCGTCGCGACCAATCTGGCCTACGTCGCATCGCGCGACGGGCGGAGCGTCGCGTACGTCGACTGCGACGTCGAAGAGCCGAACGGTCACATCTTCCTCAAGCCCGAAATCGCGGAGACCAGGCCGGTCAGCGCGTCGGTCCCCGTTGTGGATGAGGAGAAATGCGCGCATTGCGGCCAGTGCGGCGAGATCTGCCAGTTCAGCGCCATTGTTTGCATCGGCAAGCGCACGCTAACCTACCCCGGGCTGTGCCATTCGTGCGGGGGCTGCGCCCTCGTCTGCCCGGAGGGGGCCGTCTCCGAGACGCCCAGAACGGTGGGGAAGGCGGAGATAGGCGCTGCCGGGCCTCTGCGCTTTGCCCACGGTTTTCTGGAGGTGGGCGAGGCGATGAGTCCTCCGGTAATCGAGGCGGTGAAGCGAGCGGCGCCGGCGGCGGACCTGACGATACTCGACGCGCCGCCGGGGACCTCGTGTCCGGTCATCGCAAGCATTCGGCACTGCGATTTCCTGCTGCTCGTGACTGAGCCGACGCCTTTCGGCCTGCACGACCTGAAACTGGCCGTCCGGCTGGCGCGCGCGCTCGGAATGGCCTTCGGCGTCCTCATCAACCGCGCGGACCTGGGCGACGACTCGGTCGGCTCGTACTGCCGCGCCGAAGGCATCCCGATCCTGGCCGAGATACCTGACGACAGAAGAGTCGCCGAGGCGTACTCGCGAGGAGAACTCATCTGCGAAGCCGTGCCTGGCTACGCCGCGACGTTCGCGAGCCTTCTTGAGAGCGTTCTCGCGGCCTCGGGGAAGGAGGCGGGAGCGTGAGGGAAGTCGTCGTAATCAGCGGCAAGGGGGGGACGGGGAAGACCTCCCTCGTGGCGGCCTTCGCTTCTCTGGCGGACGGGGTCGCGCTGGCGGACTGCGACGTCGACGCCGCCGACCTGCACCTCATCCTGGAGCCCACGATCGTCGAACGGAGAGAGTTCTCAGGGGGCTCCCGGGCGCGGGTTGTCACCGACCTCTGCGCCGCTTGCGGCAAATGCCGGGAGGTCTGCCGGTTCGACGCGGTGTTCTTCGACGGTCCGGGCAACGGCGGAGTGGAGCAAACGTTTCGCATCGACCCCATCGCCTGCGAGGGCTGCGGGGTGTGCGCGTGGTTCTGCCCGGCGGAGGCCATCGAGTTCGCCCCGGCGGTCCACGGAGAATGGTTCGTGTCCGAGACCCGCTGCGGTCCGATGGTCCATGCGGAGCTCGGGGTGGGCGGAGAGAACTCGGGCAAGCTCGTGAGCGTGGTCCGGGAGCGGGCGCGGGAAATCGCCGAAGCGCAAGGCTTGGGCGTCGTTCTCATTGACGGTTCGCCGGGGACGGGATGTCCGGTCATCGCGTCCGTCACGGGAGCCCATTACGCGGTCATAGTCACGGAGCCGACGCTGTCGGGCCTGCATGATCTGGAGCGCATCCTGGAATTGACTCGCCACTTCCGGGTTGCGGCGGGCGTCATTGTGAACAAGGCGGACTTGAACGAGGGCGTCGCGCGGGGAATCGCCGAAGCGTCCCGGCGCGCG
>DATKZW010000477.1:0-2352 GCA_035527775.1 Sumerlaeia bacterium
CAAGGCGCATCCCGAATTGCCCCGCTTTCTGGAAAAACCGGCCATTCGAGACGACGAGAAAAAGTCGTTGCTTCGGACCGTGTTCGCGGAACGGCTTTCGCCCATCATGCTCAACCTCGGTTTGCTGCTCGTGGACAAACATCGCGCCGGCGCGTGGCGGGCGATCCTCAACCACTTCGTCGATCTGATCGAACGGCGGCGCGGCGTCTTCCCCGGTCGCGTCGAAACGGCCTGCGACCTGAGCGCGGACGAGAAGGAGCAACTCGGGAAGGCCCTGGAGCAGTTCACGGGCAAACGCCTGCGGATCCGGTTTCGGACCGACCCCCGTCTGGTGGGGGGCGTCCGTTTTCGTTACGGAGACCTGATGGTCGACAACACGGTTCGCAGCCATCTGTCCGAACTGCGCGCGAGGCTCGAAAAGGTGAAGGTGCACTGAACATCGGCCGGCGGGCGGGAGCGACCTCCCGGAGCTCCGGCCGGCTTGACCTTGAGAAAAGAGGAGACCGACCCGTCATGGCGCTACGGCCGGAGGAGATCACCAGCATTCTGAGCCACGAGCTTCAGAATTACGAGGCGAGACTCGAGGTCGAGGACGTGGGCACGGTCCTGACCGTGGGCGACGGCATCGCCACGGTCTACGGTTTGCAGAAGGCCATGGCGGGCGAACTGCTCGAGTTCCCGGGCGAGCTGATGGGCATGGCGCTGAACCTCGAGGAAAACTCGGTGGGCGTCGCCCTTTTCGGCGACGACTCCCACGTCAAGGAAGGCGACCCGGTCAAGCGCACGAATACGGTCTCCTCCATCCCAGTGGGCGAGGCGATGATGGGGCGCATCGTCAACCCGCTCGGCCAGCCGATCGACGAGAAAGGTCCCATCGCCGCGACCAAGCGCATGCCGATCGAGGCGGACGCGCCGAACGTCCTCAGCCGCCAGCCGGTGAAAGAACCCCTGATGACCGGCATCAAGGCCATCGACTCGATGATCCCCATCGGCCGCGGCCAGCGCGAGCTTATCATCGGCGACCGCCAGACCGGAAAGACCGCGATCGCCATTGACGCGATCATTAACCAGAAGGGCAAGGGGGTCGTCTGCATCTACGTGGCGATCGGCCAGAAGAAATCGAGCGCGGTGAGGATCGCCAACGTTCTCGAGAAGCATGGTGCGATGGACCACACCGTCATCGTCCTAGCATCGGCCAATGAAGCGGCCTCGCTTCAGTTCATCGCGCCTTACGCCGGGTGCGCCATCGGCGAGTATTTCCGCGACAAAGGCGAGCACGCGCTGTGCATCTATGACGATCTCTCCAAACAGGCCGCCGCTTATCGCCAGATTTCGCTCCTGCTGCGACGCCCCCCCGGTCGCGAGGCCTATCCCGGAGACGTTTTCTACTTGCATTCACGCTTGCTCGAGCGGGCGGCGAAACTCCACGACGACCTGGGCGGGGGGAGTCTCACGGCCCTCCCGATCATCGAGACGCAGGCCGGCGACGTCTCGGCCTACATCCCCACAAACGTGATCTCGATCACGGACGGTCAGATCTTCCTCGAACCGGATCTCTTCTACCAGGGCGTGCGGCCGGCCGTGAACGCCGGGATCTCCGTCTCGCGCGTGGGCGGGCACGCCCAGACCAAGGCGATGAAGAAGGTGGGCGGCCAGCTGCGCATCGCCATGGCCCAATACCGCGAGCTGGCGGCCTTCGCCCAGTTCGGATCGGACCTCGATGCGGCCACACGAGCCCAGCTTACCCGCGGCGAGCGCCTGGTCGAAGTGCTCAAGCAGAAACAGTACGCGCCGATGCCGCTTTCGCACCAGGTCCTGCAACTCTACGCGGGCGTGAACGGCCACCTCGACGACCTGCCGGCGGACAGGGTCATCAGTTTTTGCGAACGTCTGATCCAGTACGCCGACAAGCAAGGTCATGACGTTCTCCATGAAATCGAAACGACAAGAGACATCAGTGACGAACTGGCCGCGAAGATCCAAACCCTGATGGCCCGCTTCAAGGAACAGTACGCGGAGAAGACGGACCAGTCCGACGAAACCGGCGAGACGGGCGCCGCGGAAGCGGGGGCGCGCGACGCCGCGGCGCGGAGCGGCGCATCGTAGAGGGGAGAGGGAAGCTCCCCGGCATTCACCGCGAACCGAAAAGCAAGAAGGCGGGAGCGTCATGGCTGAGACCCTGCAAACCCTCCGGCGCCGGGTGCGATCGATTGCGAGCACCAAGCAGGTGACGCGCGCCATGGAGATGGTTTCGGCGGCGAAGCTGCGCCGGACGCAAGCCGCGCTCATGGGCGCCCGGCCTTACGGGCATCACCTCGAGGCGCTCCTGGGGCGCCTGGCGCCCATCG
Organism: Sumerlaeia bacterium; assembly: GCA_035527775.1. Taxonomy (GTDB): domain Bacteria; phylum Sumerlaeota; class Sumerlaeia; order UBA8349; family UBA8349; genus DATKZW01. The sequence goes on from DATKZW010000477.1 coordinate 2,349, forward strand.
CTCG
>DATKZW010000478.1:0-7002 GCA_035527775.1 Sumerlaeia bacterium
TTGAACGGCCGTGCCGACACGCGCCCATCGGTCGGCGAGGGTGCGGGGCTCGGGGGCGGCGACGACGGTCTTCCCGGGCGGGGCTTGCTCCTTGCGGCGGGCCAACGCTCCCTCCCCCACGCGCGCTTCGGCGGGGGCCGCGACGCTGGTCGAGGGGGGCGTTTCTCGATCTCGTACGGCGCCGGCCTCCATCGCCAGGACCTTCTCGCCCAATCCGGCCCCTTCGGACGTCCCCGCAACGGCGGCTTCGGCGAGCTGGTCGATTGGGGAAGGGAGGTCTTCCGTCGCCTCCACGGTTGTCACCTTTTCGGCAACGGCAGGCCGTGCGGGCAGGGCGAGTTTGGCGCCGCCCAAGGCCTCCTGGCCCTTCTCGGCGCGCGGAACCTTCTCAGCGGGTTCCGCGAGGGGCGCCTGGACGGCCCTCACTTCCGTCGGTGGCCTTCCCGGCTCCTCCGCACTCTCGGCGAGGGCGATTTCCCGGGACGCTTCATGCGCCTTCTCCTCCGTGAGAAAAAAGCGCGTCTCGCCGCGAGGGGCGGGCGTCATCGTCTTGAACACGATCACGGCGGCGCAGCAGACTGCGGCGACCGCGGCGACCTGGAACTGCCAGCGGCGAATCATCTGGCCGAGGGCCGTAAAGGGGCTCGCCGGGCGCAGCCCGGCGCCTTGCGCCTTGGGCTCGGGAGCGGGCGCTCCGACCGCCGCTTCCTCGCGCACTCCCGCCATGATGCGCGCCTTGAGTCCGGCAGGCGCGCGGGGGAGTTCGATCTCGCCCATCATGCGCCCCAGGCGGCGGTAGGCGTCCACCTCGGCGCGGAAAGGGGGGTTCTCCGCCAAAACGCGCTCGAAGAGCTCGAGGGCCTCGCCCTCGAGCTGCCCGTCGAGGTACGCGTCCAGGTTCTCGTTGAGATCCTTCGGATTCATCGCCTCGCTTCTCTCCCCTAATCTCGCGGATCGCGCTCCGCCGCGCTTTTGTCGGAGGGGATCCCCGCCGTCTTGGCGGCCCGGCCCGGGTCTCAGTCCAGTACGTCCCCCATCTCCTCGCGGAGGCGCCGCCGCGCCCGGTTGATTCGCGATTTGACGGTTCCAATGGAGCAATCCAGGGCCTCGGCAATCTCCTCATACTGGAGACCCTGGATGAACCGCAACACGAGCACCTCCTGATGTTCGCGAGGAAGAGCGCCCATCTTCTCGTCAAGAATCTCGACTATCTGCCGGTCCGCCGCCGCCTTGCGGGGATTCGCGCCGGGATCGATCAGGTCCATCGTGCGGGGGTCGTCGTCCGAGCGCGGTTCGTCGATCGAGTCGTGCTTGTCGCGCTGGCGCCGCTGGTGGTACTTCCAACGGTTCTTGACCCGGTTGACGGTGACGCGGTAGAGCCATGTCCCGAATCGCGATTCGAACCGGAAGCGCTTGATGTTGCGGAAACAGCTCAGGAAGACCTCCTGAGCGATGTCTTCGGCCTCGTCGTGGTCGCGAAGGAGTTGGTAGGCGACCCCATAAACCTGGTCCTGAAAGGCCTCGACCAGCTTGTCGAAGGCCGCGAGGTCCCCCGCCTGGCACGCCCGGATAAGGTTGTCCTCCTCCTCTTTTCCCCCCGGACCCTTCAGGTCCGGTTCGACACCGTTCAGAGATTGAGACAACGCGCCCACGAGGAAGTTGCACCTGGCATGGATTTTTCCTGCGCCATTCGATAGTGGCAAAAAAAGGGATAGGCCGCAATGCAAAAAAGAGCCGGCCCATGTCGGCCGGGTCTTTGGCAGTGGCGGCGCCCCGCCGTCAACGAGGGAGCGCCGCGGGATCGGGAACGCCCCCGTGCCCGAATTGCCCTCGTGTCATCGTGTGTAAAGCGTCCAGGTTCGCGCCGCGGCGGGGGCGGGGCCTGGCGTGGGGGTGGGCCCCGGCGTGGGGGTGGGCGTGGGCTGCGTGGCAAGACTGTAGCCGAGGTCCTTGAGGGCGCCCAGGTCGATCGGCTTGTAGGTCCGGTTCATCGTCCCGATCAGGATGGAGTGCTGCATGACAGGCGCTGGACTCAGCCCCGCGTCCCAGTGCGAGAGGCTGCTTCCATCCTCCCAAGGAGAAGGGGCATAGACCGGGGGATAGGATCCATAGGCAATGGTGGCTTGGTTTCCGCGGAACACGATGCCGCCATCGCTGCCCGTCAGATAGGACGTGACGCCGGCGAAGCTGCCGCCGGCGTCCCAGAGCTTCGCGCCGTTGCCGGTGTAAAGGAGCTCATCCCATCGTGTGAAAACCACGGTTGAGTAGTCTTGCCAGAACTTACTGGAGCCGTCGCTCGTCGTCAGAGTAATGAGTCCTAGACCATGGGTGATCTCATGCAGCAGCACGGAATAGAGATCCAGGAGTCCCCCGGGATTCGCGCCCGTGCCGGCATACCAGTTCCACTCGAAATCCACGGTGAGTCTCATATCCGGGTTGACGCCCGAGGGGTCGACGCCGGTGGTGATGTGCGCGAACGTCAGCGCATCCTCGAACGGCCCGGCAACGAAGAACAACGGGCCGCCCTGGGCCAGGGCGCCGCTGCCGAGGGGTTGGGATTGCCTCACAAGGATTTGGCATGCTCCTGTATGGTCGAGCGCCGTATCGATGTCCTGCAGCACGGCCTCGAGGGTGGCCCGCCGAGTGGCGCCGAGCGCCGGATCGTAGAAACCCGCGCCAGTGCCTTCGTCCTCGTAAGTCAGCTCGAACGTGATGTCCGTGGCGGACGGGATGTGGACTCCGCCGCGCTTGCCCTTAACATCGTAGGTCACGCGATAACCGGGCACCCCCTCGGACTCGTCGACGACGTGCCACACGCCGTCGCCGTCGATATAGGCGATCTTCCTCGCTTCAGCGTCCGCGGCGGCGCAGAGAAGGCAAACCGCGGCCGCCAAGGCGGCCAGGCGGAACGGATGCGGCAACCATGCCGGCGTTTTCCTTGTTGCAGACATCGGGTGGTACTCCTCCTGGAAAGGATTGCCTGGGAATCGAGAGAGCCCGTCTGCGCTCTCGTCACGGCAAAGCAGGGCGTCCCCTGCGGAAAACAAACGCGCCTTGGCGGAAGCAAGGGCCCATGACCCGCGGTGCGAGATGAGGGGCCATGAAGCGCGTATCCGCCAAGCGCATTCCACGGAGTATGGAACCGGGATGCCGAGTGCGTCAAGGCCGAACTGGGACGACCCGTAAGCGAATCGTCTGAATCGCCTGAATCGGCGTTCCCCTATTCGCGTCTTTCGCGTGATTCGCGGGTTGTTCCACGGCTTGCCGTTCCCCATCCAGCCGCCGTTGCGCGCCCTCAACCGCCACCGGGCCGGAAATTCGCGATGGCTTCGGAAACGCGGAGGGCGCGGCGGTGAATTCGCAACGTCTCGATGCGGCCTTTGAGGTGCGGCGCGATCCGAAGGACCTTGGCGCCGTTGGCGTGGCGCAGGTTCGGACTGAACCGGCCCCAGCCGAATTGGCGAAACTCGCCGCCGTCGCACAGCTTCCCATCCACAACGAAGAGGATGACCTTCGGACCGCCGTCGACGATGATCGTTAGATGGCGCCGTTTCCCCGCCTCGATGACGCCGGGGTCCGAGTCCCAACGGTTTTCCGCGCGCCCGTCGTTAAGCGCGATCTCGACGGCCCCGCGGGGCGCGGTCTGCAGGCAGAGGCCGCGGCCGTCTTCGGCGCGACTGTCCAGCAAGACCTGCCCCGGTTCGAGCGATTCGAGGCGCAGCCAGAGGTCCAGAGAAAAGCCTTGCCGAAGATCTTTCGTCCCGTAGTCCGCCTTGGCGTGGTCGCGGGCGAGAAAGGGCGAGAGTTCGGGCATCGCGACTTCGGACGGCATTGCGCGGCCCGGCTCGGGGAGAGCCAGGAGAAGGCCGTCCCCAGGACGGGTGTCTGAGGCGACGGACGGGCCTTTGAGCTGGCCCCACAGGCCTTCGAGAAGCCGCGGATCGATCTCGTGGACGCGCCCCTTGTCTTTCTGCGTTTCCGTCAGAAAGAAACGTCCGCCTTCCTCGACGAGATCGGGGTAGCTGATGCGGATGTAGGGGTCGTCGTCGTAGAGGACGATTTCCGGTTGCGACCACTGGATGACTCTGCCTTCCGGCGCGTTCGCCTCCATGCCCCCGCAGAGCCAGACGGGGTTGCGGTCTTCATAGTCGCGGCCGCCGTGGTTGTGGAACCAGTAGAGATAGTTCCCGTTCGGGCATCGCCAAGCGAAGTTGGCCGCGCGGGGGTGTTTCATCAGGCGCCCGTCGGCGAAGCGCATGTACTGGGGCGCCGACCACGTGTGGCCGCCGTCGCGGCTGTAAGCGCAGGCGGGGTGTCCGTTGACCGTGCGGTAAACGCAGAAGAACGAACCGTCGCTCAGAACCGAGTAGCTTTGCTCCTCGGCGATCGGACCTCCGCCGGGCGGCGCGCGCAGGCCCGCGTCGCCGTCGGGGAGAGTCTCCCACGCGATCTTCTCCGGGTCGGCCTCGGTCAAGAGATTTTCGCTCTTGAGCAGCACTCCCTCGGAGCGGGTGAAGAACCCGTGGCCGAAGCCGCCTACCTTATGGAGGGAAACGTATGCGGCGCCGTCGTGTATGAAGGGTTTTCCGACGTTCCAGAAGTAGCGCACGCGGCCCCGGTCGGCGTTCTCGCGGTCGACGGCCATTTCGCGCACCGGGATCGCGAAGCGACGGTCCGACCACGCGCGGCCGTGGTCGTCGCTGTACTTGAAAACGTAGTAGCCCAGCGAGTCGACGCGCCCGCACTTGCCGCCCGGGAACGGGGGGTCGTCCGCCGCCACCCAGCGGCGATTGTCGGTGTTGTGATTGTAGAAACAGTAGACGCGGCCGGAGGGGACTTTGAGCAGGACCGCGTACGACGCCTCCGGACCGTCGGCGGGCTCGACGGGGACGGGATCGCTCCATGTTTTCCCGCGGTCCTCGCTGCGCATGGAGATGACGTGCTGCCCCGGCTGGCCCTCGTGGCCGGCGCCGGTCGTCACGGTGCAGAGCCACGCGCCGTCGTCTGTTCGGACGATGTAAGGCTGGTCGCTGTAGGTCTCGGTGGGGATTTCCCGGCCGGCGCGGATGTCGCGCCAGTCTTGGCCCTCGGCTGGAGCTGCGTCCATGTCTCGTTTCCTTGTCCGCGCGTCGAGCGTTCCCTCCTAATAGGGGACGGCCCGGATCACGGCGTCAGGTCCACGCCGGTCACTGGGCCTTTGTTCGTGCGGAGAATCCTTCCCGCCGAGCGCGTGCCGTTGGTGGAGTCGTAGAGATTGCCCCACCCGTCGCGGCCGCTCGAGTAGGTCCTCGCGGGATAGGCCAGCTGCCAGTCCACCCAGGGATCCACAAATACCTTCTCGGGCCCCGGGCTGTTGAGGACCCACATGAAGCCCTTGTTGCGCAGGGTGGGATAGAGGTCGTTGTCGTAGGCGTGGCCTCCGCCCACCGGGAAGAAGGCGTAATAGATGAACGTCTTTTTCCGAAAGAACGTATAGGCGCTCGGGTCGAGGGCCGCCATGGACTCGGCGGTGAGGAAGGGGTCCTCGGGCAGCGTCGTGATGTAGGCGATGGGCGTGGTCGCCAAGTTCAGGCAATTCAGCCGGGGCTGTTCGGGAAACCAAGTCTGCCAGTGGGTGATGCCGGGGACCGGCTTGCCGTGATCGACGGTGTAGGCTTCTATGGCCGTGGCGAGGGCGGCCATGTCGGCCTTCACCCGCGAGACTTTCGAGCGGACCTGCGCTTCGAGGAAATTGGGAACGGCAATGGCGGCCAGGATGGCGATGATGGCCACCACGATCAGCAGTTCGATCAGCGTAAACCCCTTCTTCACGGGACACTCCACAGGCACACTCATTTCCAGAACCCTCCTTCTATCCGGGCGCCCAGCCGCCCGATGTCCATGAACCTCCCCCGTCAGCTGGACAGGGTTCCGGCTTTCTTAAGGTGGATCCAGCAACCACCTGCTCAGACAATACCGATAGAAAGGGAGGGATCCGGAATCCGAGGGAGAGCGTCCCCCTCCATTGTTCTTCTTGGCAACCTCATTCTCCCACCAGTCACTCCGCGGCGCAACGGGACTTGTACAGTGGTCTCCCCCTTTCGCCAAAAGGCCGTGTCTCCCTTCCTTTCCGAGGCCGAAGCCCCGGTGGTCTAGCCTACTGGAAGGCTAACCACCGCCCTTTCCTTTTTCCACACCTTCTGAGGATACCTCGAGGGTTTCCTTTTCGACCGTTTTGTATTCCGTGAAAGTCATTCGGGCTGCTGCCGTGATCTATTCGATACATAACTTTTCAAAAAGAATCCGATTCCGACGCTTTGCGTCAATGAGTAGTTTGTCCAAAGTATGGACCTGCATGTAGATTTTCAAGGTTTCGAAATAGTGGAAAAAGCCAAGCTCATCGTGCGTTTTCTTGAAACTGTACTTATCCAAGATCGGCTCCAGGCTCTTGACCTCATCGCAAAGCGCGTAAGCGAAGAACTGGCGCTGAGGTCCTGCAGGGATCTGTCTTCCCCGGCAGTCCTTGACATTACCCGCGATGAAATCTTGAACGTACCCGATGCATTGCTCGATAGGATTTTCCTGAGGCGTGTAATCGTCCCGCTGTGGCCGTTTGAATTCCAGGATGACCACAGACTGATAAGGCGCAGAATCGTCAGTAAACGCATGCGGCGCGTACAGGAGAAAAACGTCGGTTCGCTTGTCTCCTTCCGCTTCGATGGCAGTGACTTTCCGATGCCTTGTGTCCGACGCCAGGTAGTTGTGGAACGAAAACCGCTCGTCCACCACCCAAAGATTCACAGACTCCACGGAGAGGGCGTCATCGGAGGTCACGCCTCTAGGGCAGATGAGATCGTGGATATACTCCTCCAATACGAACTTCCCGTCGTCCTTTTGCTCCATAGCCTTCTCGAAAAAGTCCAGAATCACTCGGCGATGGGCAACGTATTCCGCTAGTTGGGAACGCTCCACGTCCCCAACACGATTCAATAACTCACGCATGCGCTTCTTGTATTCTTCTGT
>DATKZW010000479.1:0-5724 GCA_035527775.1 Sumerlaeia bacterium
TCCAGGAACATCCTGACGACCACCTTGATGTCATCCTCGTCGTCCGCCAACAGGATCAGGGGCTTTTTCTCTGGCATCTTTCCCGTTCCTTTCGCCCGTTCTTGCGAGTCCTCGCCGAGCCGCGCGTGCTAATATGAACCATTTTCTCGTTCGCCCGTCAACCCTAAACGTGCGGAGCCCTTTCCTTGGCGACGACCCGCCTCTTCGCGCCCGCACGGCGCGAGAGTGGGGGACCTCTTGCCCTTCGCCCCTTCACGGTCTCATCGGCGGTCGAGGCGACCGCGTTTTCCGCCCCGCCAATGGCCCTTGCGCTTCAGTCTTCGGGAACGGTTTCGGGCAGGGACACCAGGAAACACGCGCCTTCGCGGAACTCCGGGTCCACCCGAATCTCGCCTCCGTGGAGCCGGAGAATCTCGCGGCTCAAGTAGAGGCCGAGACCGCTGCCGCCGCACTCCCGCGTCAGAGATCCGTCAACCTGGTAGAACTTCGAGAAAATCCTCTCGCGGTGGTCGGGCTCGATGGTTCGGCCCGTATTGGCGGTTCTCAGCACCCAGGATCCATTCGAACTCCGCGTGCTGATATCGATCCTGCCACCGTCGCGCGCGAATTTGATGGCGTTCTCGAGCAAGTGCTGAATGACCTGTTCCACGCGGCTCTCGTCCAGGTACAGCTCCGGCCGCGGCGCGCGCAGATCGAGACTCCACTCGAGCTTCTTCTCGCCCTCGCTTCGCATGAATTTCCTGGCGACGCGGTGGATCATCTCGTGAAGGTTTGCCCGCTTGCGGTAAAGACGGATGGTTCCCGCCTCAAGATCCAGCACGTCGAGCACGTTGTTGACCAGGCGCGTCAGTCGGTCGCAGTTGCGTTGGAGAATGTCAAAGACGCGGTCGTTGCTCTTTCGGACTTCAGCAGGAACCATCAGAACCAGCAAATGGATGGCGCCTTTTATCGCGGCCAGCGGCGTGCGCAACTCGTGAGAAACCAGGGACAGGAAACTCGATTTCATCTGGTCGCTCCGCCGCAGCTCCACGAGCTCCTGCATCTGCTGGAGGTCCTCAATGATGAAAAGGATGTGGTCGCCCTCGAACGACGTAATGTCTCCGGCTTTCAGAGCCGAAATGCGCACCGAATGTTTCCCCGTGACGCCCGCCCCCGCCAGCTCGAACTCGGCGACACAAGAGGACTCCCCCCGCCGGAATGCTTCCCGGGCCTTGCGGACATGGGAGCGCACGGGTTCGTCGAAGACTTGGTCCCACGGCCGGTTCAGTTCGACGGCGGCGGGAAGGTTCAGATAGCGCCGCGCCGCGGCGTTGCAGAGCGTGACGGTTCCCCTGACGGTGACCGTAAACATGCCGACCGGCAAACCCTCGAGGACCTGTGAAAGATGCTCGCGCGATTCCCGGGTGCGGACCCACAGGCGGTGGTTCTCGATGGCGCTGGCCGCCAGAAGGGCAAAGGCTTGCAGCATCTCCAGGTCAGCGCGCGTGAAGTCTCGCCGATCGGCATGATCGGTGACGTTGATCACGCCGATCGCGCCGCGCGAGCTTCGCAACGGCAGGCAAATGTAGGACTTCGTACTGTATCCCCTCGGCGCCGAAGAGCATCCGCGATCCCCTTCGCCGTCCTCAGTCGCAAGAATCGCCCGCCCTTCTTGAGCCACCCGCCCGGCCACCCCTTCCCCCAAAGGCACGCGAATGGCGTTCCATTCATCCTCGGGAATCGTGGAAGAAGCCTCCAAAATCAGCTCGGTCCCTTCGGGATTCAGGAGCATGATGGAGCAGTTCTCAACTCCCAGAACCGATTGAACGACCTGGACCGACGAGCGGAGCATCTCGGCCAGGTCGATGGTCTGAGCCGCAACGCGGCTCAGGTGGGAGAAGAGTTCAAGGTACGAGCTCGGGCTGATGGACAGGAGGTTCTCGGCCATTGTGCTCTTTTCGGCAAGAACCGACCGGGGCGGCATGAGCCGCCGATGTCAGGCAGCGACGCGCCGAACGGCTGGCGCCACGCAGGGCGTTTCCCCTTTGCCGAAGGTCTTATAGAAGACCCCGATGGATCAATGCAAGAAGTATTGCGCCGCGTCTCGCCCCGAGGGAGCTGCGGATCCGGGGCGCCCCCTTTGCCGAAGGAAGAGACCGGCCCAAACGCAGACGCCCGATTCTTTCTTGATTCTTCGGGGTGAGTTGCTTAAGAATGAGGTCGCCGTGGGTGTGGGTGCGCCGCAACGCTCCCCCAGCCATCGCTCGGGCCGGCGCTTGCCGGCCGTCGTCGCCACCGACGGAGAAGGGGCGTTTTTTCAATGGCGGATGTCTCGATTCTCGATCTGATTCTCCACTGGGTCCTTCTGTTGGCCGTCTTTCTGTTCCTCACGGCGCTGTTTCGGGAGCGCGTGATCCTGGAGGGGGCTTTGGGCTACCTCTTGGCAATGGTTGTCATCATCCCGATGAACTTGTTCGTTCGCCTGTGGGTCGAGAGCATGGGATTGGATTTCAGCCAATCAACTTGGGCGTTGATGGGGACGATGCTCCTCTTGAACCTCGGCCTGCTCTTCGTCCTCAGTCGGGCAGCGCCGGGAGTGACAATCTCCAGCATCGGCGCCATGCTTGTTTTCGCCGCCGCTCTGTCGGCAGCCTCTTTCTTGATCCGCTATTTGCCCCCCCTGCCCACATTCCCCGGCGGGGTCTTCTCCTAAGCGGCGCCCCGCGCACATCGGTCAGAACTGGATGCAGGCGTAATAGGGATGGGGCGCCAGACGCTCGCGGCCATTGAGAAAAGTCAACTCGATCAAGGTCGCGATCTCATGGACTTGTCCGCCGATGGCCTCGACCAGCTTCGCGGCCGCTTCGAGGGTGCCTCCCGTGGCCAGTAAGTCGTCTACAATCAACGCTTTTTCTCCCGGCCTCAGCGCGTCCTTGTGGATCTCCAGGGCGTCTTGACCGTACTCCAGTTCGAACGATTGCCGAATGGTTTCGGCGGGAAGCTTCCCGGGCTTGCGCACGGGCACGAGCCCGCGGTGCATGCGAAGGGCCAGGGCCGCGCCGAAGATGAAACCCCGCGATTCCACGGCGACGATCTTGTCGAAGTTCTGCGTCTCGTAGCGGGATGCCAAGGCCTCGACGGCGTACTGGAAGGCCTCCGGATCCCCCAGTAGGGGAGTGATGTCTTTGAAGATGATTCCCTTCTTGGGAAAATCGGGGATGTCGCGAATGTGGGAACGAAGGTCCATGGCAGATGAGTCCTCCTATGTGATTTGCGACTTGGGCCGCGCCGAACTGCCTGAAGCAGGGCCACTGTAACTGCCGCAGGCCGGCGGGTCAATCCAGATCTCCATCCTAGAGCGCCGCTTTAAGAGCGCGCCAATAACTCATATAGATTCAAGCTTCTTAACGGCTCCCTGGAGCCGCTTGGAACTCACGTGCGTGTAGATCTGGGTCGTGTTGATCGAGGCGTGGCCGAGCAAGGCCTGAATCTCGACGATGTCCACGCCGTTGAGATGGAGAAGCGTGGCGAACGTGTGGCGCAGTTTGTGAGGGCTGACTTTGTCTTTCGAAATCCCGGCCGCTTTGACGCATTTCTCCACGATTTTCTCGACTCCGCGAGTGGAGATCCTCCCGCCAAACCGGTTGAGGAAAATGGCCGGCTCTTGCGGGGACGCGGGCTGGCGCACCCCCAGCCATTCCCGCAAGACTTTCACGACCACCTGATTCATGGGAACAATGCGCTCTCTGGACCCCTTGCCGAGGACGCGGATCGTCTCGTGTTCGAACACGACGTCGGCGATGTTCAGGCCAACCAACTCGAACAAGCGCAGGCCCGTGAAGCCGAACGTGACAAGAATGGCATGGTCGCGGGCGGCCAGGGTCTTGTAGTCCCCGCGCTGTTTGGCGGTGGGGGAGAGGGCGGCCTTTTTCTTGGCGGGAACCTCCAGCAGGCGCTTGAGCTCGCTCTCCAGGAGGAAAATGGGCAGTTTCTTCTGCATCTTGGGCGTATGGATCTGGGCGGCGGGGTTGTCGCGCAGGAGCTTGCGCATCAGGCAGAAGTCGAAGAACACCCGGATGGAGGAAATCGTCCGCGACAACGTCGAGCTTTTGTAGTTGCGGTCCATGCGCAGACGCTCCAGGTACCTCTGGATGTCGTCGGGCATGATCTTGTCGAGCGTGGGGTTTGCGCGGTGGCGTTCGATCCAATCGTCCATGAAACGCTCGAGATCGTAGACGTAAGCCTTGCGGGTGCGCTCGGCCAGGTTCTTTTCGACGTCGAGATAGGCTTCGAAATCGTAGAGGGCGCGGGAGAACTTGACGGGGGGCATGGGGGGAGTCCTTTCGGGGTTTTTCATGTTCGTTAAATGCTAATTTAACGAACTTATGGCCCCTTGTCAAGGATTTTGTCGATTTTCGTGTCAAATCGGGGATTTCTGGGGAGGTGGACGCGGACTCCCGGGCGGCTAAGGTTCGTTAAACATTTCGGGAATGTTCGTTAAATAAACCGCCGCCGCCGATGCCGCCTTTCAGAGGCGCTCGTTGCGCCTCCAGCACCTGTCTTTGCCCATCGCGCCCCGTTGTGGCGACCGTTGGCGGCTGGAATCCGTGTCGGAAACCTGTTGCATGTGCCGGGGATGGGCGGGTAAAAGATTGTGTCAGTGCCAGAGGCTTCCGTGGGGAAACTTCCTGGAAGGAGGTGGGCCCATGTTTCAACGCGCGTTCGAGAGACTGCGGAGGTTGGGGGCGCTGTGCGGGGCGGCGCTGCTCGCGCTCCTGGCGGTTCCGGCCCTTGCCGAGCCGGTTGTGGTCACTCAGCCGCTGATGTGGTACGGTCTTGGGCCGTTGGAGTGCGTCGCGTATTCGCCCAATCCAGAGATGCCGCTCGTCGCCACGGCGGGCAAAATCGGCGCGGACGTCTGGAATCCCGAGACGGGGGAGCGACTGAGGACTTTCGGTGCGCCGGAGCATTCTGTCGTCTCCATCGCTTTCTCTCCGGACGGGACGCAGGTCGTGACGGGGAGCGAGGACTGGACGGCGAAGTTGTGGGACGCCTCCACGGGAGCGGAAGTCCACACCCTCTCCGGCCACACCTACGGAGTCTCTTCCGTCGCGTTCTCTCCCGACGGGACGAAGGTCCTGACGGGGAGCGAGGACTGGACGGCGAAGTTGTGGGACGCGTCCACGGGGTCGGAACTCCGCACCTTCTCCGGCCACGCCGGGTATGTCTACTCCGTCGCCTTCTCTCCGGACGGGACAAAGGTCCTGACGGGGAGTTGGGACCGGACGGCGAAGTTATGGGACGTGGCGACGGGGTCGGAACTCCGCACCTTCTCGGGCCACACCGATGCGGTCACGTGCGTCGCCTACTCCCCGGACGGGACAAAGGTTCTGACGGGGAGCGGGGACGGGACGGCGAAGTTGTGGGCCGTGGCAACAGGAGCGCAGCTCTGCACCTTCTCCGGCTATGCTGGCGATGTCGGTTGCGTCGCCTTCTCTCCGGACGGGACAAAGGTCCTGACGGGTTCGTCGGCGACATTGTGGGACGCGGCGACGGGAGCGTACCTCCGCAGCTTCTCCGGCCACACGGACTCGGTGTCCTCCGTCGCCTTCTCTCCGGACGGGACGAAGTTCCTGACGGGGAGTTAAGACATCACCGCGATGCTGTGGGACGTGGCGACTGGAGCGCAGCTCCGCTCCTTCTCCGGCCATGCCGGCGATGTCTACTCCGTTGCCTTCTCCCCGG
>DATKZW010000480.1:0-2934 GCA_035527775.1 Sumerlaeia bacterium
GTGTTGATTCGCCTCCTGTCGTGATGCAGGAGGATTTTGGACTGCACGGCCGCGATCGAAGGGTCGGTTTCGGCGACCTCCAACGACTCGGCCAGGAACCCGGCGGCCACGACCGTGTCCTGGTTCAGCAGGTAGACGTATTCGTAGGAGCGCTCGATGGCGCAGCGCAACCCGACGTTGTTCCCGCCGGCGAACCCCATGTTCTCCGGGTTCTCGATGACGCGGACTTCGGGGAAATGCTCGCGAACGCGGGCAACCGAATCGTCGCTGGAGGCGTTGTCCACAACGAGAACGTCGGCCTCTGTCCCGGCCTTGAAGGCCCTGCGGAGGCTCTGAAGGCAGTCGCGGACGTAAGCCGCCCCATTGTAAACGAGGATCACAACCAGCGCCCGGCTCATCACGACGCTCCGGGTGGCTCGGCGTCCGGCTTCGGCGAAGCGGTCGGATCTCGTTGGCCGGGCGCCGTCGCGTTTCGGATCGCGAGTTCGATCGCCAGAGTCTGAACCTGTCTCTTCAGACGCGACAGGACGATGGAGAAGAGGAGGTTCAGCGTCAGGAGAAACAGAATGCAGCCGGCAAAAAGGGCGGTGGCCGGAGTGCCCGCGCCCATGGCGAGCGTGACGACCTTCAGGAGCGGAGGGAAGAGGGAGAAGAGAACCAGCGCCGCCCCGCCGAGAAGCCACGGCAGGCCGTGTTCTTCCTTCATGCGGAACTTGCGGAGAAGCGAGATCGTCAGAAGGATCAGAACGATCCCCACGGCGACCCCCACGCCTCTTTGGTATAAGGTGGGTTCAGCGAACTGGACCAGTCCCTGGGCCTGTGTCGAGCCGTTCATCGTGGCGCTCCCTTTCGTGCGCGTTCGCCGGTTGCCGCCGCGCCCGGAGTTCGTCTCCGGGGACTGCCCGAGCGCGCCTCCGGAGATTCATCCGCCGTCGCGGTTTCATCTGCCGTACGAGACTCCTCTGCCGCGGCAGGTTTATCTGCCGTAACAAACCCGTTTGCCGCGGCAAACTTGTTTGCCGCAGTCCCCCGACCTACGTGGCGGCATGCGATCAGGAACATCGACAGCAGCATTTTGCAGACGTAATAGTAAGGTCGCCACCCCGCGTGCATCGATACCGCCCGGCTGGGGCCGTGGAAAACGGCCGGCGCCTCGCGAAACTCGATCCCTCTGTAATGCAGGAGGAGAAGAACGTCCGCGTCGGGGTAGTCGGAAGGGAACTCCTCTGAGACGTAAAGGCGAAGAACGTCGCGATCCAGAGCCTGGAACCCGGAGGTCGGGTCCGTGACCCTCTCGCCGGTGAGAAAACTCAGAATCCCGGCGAAAAGCCGTTGCCCCGCGCGGCGCGCCAGAGGCACGTCGTAGGTCGCTCGCCCAAGGTAGCGCGAACCGATGATGACTTTCGCGCGTCCCTCGAAGAGCGGCCCGAGAAGAGCCGGGATGCTCGAGGGATCGTGCTGTCCGTCCGCGTCCATTTGAAGGACCGCGTCGTAGTCGCGGCGAAGGGCGTACTGGTAGCCGGCCTTGAGCGCCGCGCCGTAGCCCAGGTTGAAGGGCAGGGACAAGACGGTCGCCCCGGCCGCGCGCGCTTCGTCCGCCGTGTCGTCGCTCGATCCGTCGTCGACGACGAGCACGTCCCCTTTGTCGCCCACGTTCTCGTGAATGCCGCGCACGACCCGTCCGATGTTGCGCTCCTCGTCGAACGCCGGGACGAGCACGAGGAGCCGTCTATCGCCTCCCGACCGCGATCCCCCGTCCGAAGTCGCCGCGCGAGCCGCCGTGCCGCTCATCGCAACCTGTCCCCTGCCGGCGCGACGCGGTGCGGCGACGCTGCCGACCGGCCCCGGTGTTTCGCTCATCTCGCGGGGATCCTCTTCGCCCAAGGCAAACAGAGACCGGGGTGTCGCCGTTCCCGCCCCCTGCGCGGCGTCCTTTGTCCCGCGTCCGAACATGCGCCTTCACGCGCGGGGTGTCAATAGGGGATGCTTTCACCGGGGATGGCGGGGAACCCTTCGCGCGAGATCCTCCTTCGCATCCGCGCGACGGAGCTTTCTCTTGCATGAGGTCCCAGATAGAGAATGCCCCCACGAGGGAGGGCATTAGGCGCGCTCGGCGAGCGCGACCTTGCGGTCAAAAGTCCTTGCTGTGATTAACAGGACAATCGCCGCTCAGTTACACTGGCTTTCAGGCTTGCAAATTCCTTCGTGTTTGTCAATACTTTTCTGAAGAATTCTCGGGGATAGTTTCAGAGTTCACGACAAGGAGGGGACCGCCTGTGAAACCGGGGCTTCATGAGGATCTTTGGCTGGGTCTGGATGTCGGGGCCAATTCCGTTGGATGGGCGCTCCTGCACGCGACGGGCGGCGAGCCCGACGGAATCGTCGACCTGGGGGTGCGCGTATTCGTCGCCGGAGTCAACATCGATGAGAAAAGCGGAAAGAACATCTCGCGCAATCTCAAGCGCCGGCAGGCCCGAAGCCGCCGTCGCCTGCTCGAGCGCCGAGCGATGCGTCTCAAGCATGTGCGCGGCGTGCTGACCAGGGCCGGTCTCTGTCCGGGGGGCAAAGAACCCTCCGCCGACCTGGCCGGGATGCCAGAAGCCGAGCCGTACAAGATCCGAGCGAAAGCGCTCGACCATCCGCTGGCGCCCTATGAGCTCGGCTACGCGATCTATCACATTGCCCATCGGCGCGGGTTCCTGTCCAACCGCAAGGCGCCGCTCAAGGACGACGAGAAGAAAGGCAAAGTGGAGAGGGAAACAAGGGATCTTTGGGCGGATATCCAGGCAGCCAACTGCAGGACGCTCGGCGAGTATCTGAGCCGCCTCGATCCCCGCGAGCAGCGCGTGCGGGGGCGCTACACGCTCCGCTTGTGGTACCGGGACGAGTTCGAGGCGATCTGGTCGGCCCAGCAGCCGGACCATCCCGACGCGA
>DATKZW010000481.1:0-5972 GCA_035527775.1 Sumerlaeia bacterium
GGAGCACAGCGCCAGCGTGAAGTTCACGGTCGACCGCGAGAATGACCTGGTGATTGTGAAAGTGGTAAGCCCGACCTCGGGCGAGATCATTCGCCAGATCCCCCCGGATGAAATGATTCACGCGTACAAAGCGCTGGGGGATTTGAGAGGAGCTCTTTTCCGCGACGTGACCTGAGTGGACGGTCGGGGGCGGGACGGCGTCAAGCGAGGGCCTTCCCGCCCCCGACGCGAGGGGGCCGGTCAGGGCGTTGCATGAGCCAAACTGACCAAACCGGCTGAGAAGAGGAGGAGCTTCCTCTCGGCTGCGCGGGCAGGCCGCCGGACACGCGGGTATCGGCGTCCCGCCAGTTGCGCCTCACGCTACCGGCAGGAAGCTCCTCCTCCTTTTCCTCCAAGCCGGCCGGGAACCGGGTATGAGTCTTGCGGGAACATGGACCGCCGGCGTCCCGGCCGGTTTCGAGGAAAAGCCTGGGTGCGTCTGAGAAAGACTGACGCGCCCGGACTTACGCGCAAGGCGTTGCCTGCTCTGGACAAGCCCAACGAAGCGGCGCGACGCTTCCCGCCCGGAAGAATCCTCCCGGGAAGGGCTTTCCCGGGAGGGAGCGTGGGGGGAGGTAGGCAAGAATGTCGATCACGACCGGCGTCGGACTGATGTCCGGCATCGACTATGAGAGCATCATCGCTCGGATCGCCGCCGCCAGCCGCGGCCCGATTCAGATTGTCCAGCAGAAGCAGGCTGTTTACCAGGCAAAGTCGAGCGCCTTTTCCGGGATCCTGACCCGGCTGAACGCTCTGCGCGATCAGTTGCGCAAGATGCTCACCGCGGACGATCTCACGTTCCGCTCGGCCACCAGCTCGAATGAGGGCGTCGTGACCGTGTCAGGGGGAGAGCGGGCCGCCGTCGGAAGCTACAGCGTCCGCGTCTACCAGCTGGCCCAAGCGCACCGAGTCGCCTCCCAGGGCGTCGATTCTCTCAATGCGTCGATCGCCGCGAGCGACGGATCGGTGACGATCCAAGTGGGCAACGGCGCGTCCGCGACCTACGACGTACACGCGGGGATGACGCTGGCCGAGCTGCGCGACACGATCAACCAGGACCCCGACGGCAAAGTGACGGCCAGCATCGTGAATGACGGGACGCCGACCAATCCGTACCGATTGGTTTTGAGTTCGAAAGAGACAGGCGCGGCCAATCCCATCGCGTTCTTAGCCAACGACACAACGCTCGACTTCCAGAACAGGATCATCGAGGCCGCCACGGCCGACGCGGCGAATTCCTTCGACGGCACGGCGACCTCGTCCGGAACCTACACCGGCAGCGGCACGACCAACGTCGTCATGAAGATCACCGAGGCCGGCGCCGTGGATGGCGCCGCCAGATTTGTGGTCTCTCTCGACGGCGGCCTGACGTACGGGCCAACCGTCTACTCCGCCACGTCCACGGCGCAGGACATTTCCGGCGGACTCGGCATTCAGGTCGCCTTCGGCGCCGGAACAGCGGATTTCGCCGTGGGCGACGCCTTTCGCATCGACGCCTTCGACCCGGAGATCGCCAAGGCCTCGAACGCCGTCATCTCCGTCGACGGCATTCAGATCAGCCGCAGTTCGAACACGTTCGACGACGTGATCGAGGGATTGGCGTTGACGGCGCGGTCGGTGTCTGAGAATTCCGTGATGGTGAGCATGAGAAACGAGCCGGGACTTCTCAATGCCGAGATCATCAAGTTCCAGAGCGCCTTCAACGAACTCGTTCAGGCGGCGCGTGGACTCGCCGCTTACGACACCAAGACGAACAAAGCCCAACCCCTTTTCGGAGATTCGGCGACGCGCGCCCTCCGCAACGGTCTGGCCCGCATCATCACAACGCCCGTCAAGGGGATCGGTTCCGCCTACAACACCCTGGCGTCGCTGGGATTGAGTCTCCAGGCGGACGGCACACTGGGGTTCGACTCGACGAAAATGAACAAGGCCCTCGACGAGGACGTCGGGAGCGTCATGAAGATCTTCGGTCGGATCGGCGACAGCACCAGCTCACTGGTGCGGCTGGTCGACGCCAGCGAGAAGACCCAGGCGCGCGCCTTCCGCGTCGAAGTCACCGCGGCGGCCGCGCGCGCCGCCATCGACGGCAACCAAGCGCTGCAGAGCGCCGGCCTCGCCGCCGCCGAGCACTTGACCTTCACGTTCGGCGAGAAGACTTTCGTCGTTGCCTTGAGCGCGGGCGACAAGATCGACGCGGCGGTGAGCAAGATCAACGTCGCTTTCTCGGCGGAAGGCGTCGGTCTCGAAGCATCCAACGAGAGCGGCGTTTTACGGATCGCCACGACCGAGTACGGGTCGAGCGCCAGATTCAGCGTCACATCGGACCAAAGCGGCGCAACAGCGGCCCAACTCGGGTTCGGTACGACGCAGCGCAACGCGTCCGGCACGGACGTGGCGGGAACGATCAACGGCGAGGGCGCCATCGGCGAGGGTCGAATCCTGCGGGGCATCACGGGCGGCACGGCCGAGGGGCTGGAGCTCGAGGTCACGGCCACGGGTCCGATGACGGCGACGGTGACCTACACGCGAGGCGTGGCGGATGGCGTCTTGGACTTCATTGAGCAGTTCGTGGACGGCGAGGACGGCATCATCAAGGCGCGCCAGGACGGCATTGCCGGCACGATCGGCGACCTGAACGACCGGATCCAGTCGATGGAGAACCGCATTACGCGCGAGGGGGATCGTCTGCGGCGTCAATTCCTGGCGATGGAAAAAGTGCTGGTCCAGTACCAGGGAATCGGCGATTACATCAGCAACACGCTTGCCCAGATGAGCAGCATTTACGGCAACAGGAGATGACGCGTCGCCGCCCACAGCGGCCCGCCGTCCCGCCTTTTCGGCATTCCACGGAGAAAGTCCCGCCCCCATGACCGGCTACAAATCCTACGCCCGCACCAACATCCAGACCTCCGACCCCCGCGCCGTCGTGGTTCTTCTTTACGAAGGCGCCATCGGCTTTCTCAATCAGGCAGCCGACGCCGCGCGTCGCGACGCGCGCATGGATATGTCGACGTTCCTGCTGAAGACGCTGAAGATCGTCCAGTTCCTGGACGCCGCGCTCGATTTCGACCAGGGCGGCGAAGTGGCCGAAAACCTGAACCGGCTTTACGCCTACATGCGCGACTCGCTGAGTGAGGCCAACCTGACCTGCCAGCCCGAGAAAATCGAGGAGGTTGTGGATCTTCTCAAGACCCTTCTGGGAGGCTGGCGCGAGGTGGCCAGTTGCCCCGAGGCCGCGACGGCCCTCAGTGCGCGCGGCGCGGCCGTCGCGGGCGCATCGCCGGGAGGGGCGGCGAGCGTCGATCTCACGGATTCGGAATCGGCCACGGAGGACATGCCTTCCTCTGCGCCCCCGCCCCAGTCGGCGTTCTCTCCGCCCTTGGCCGAGGAACGGCCGTCGCCGAGGATGGCGCCGGCGACCTCCTTCCCTCCCAATGCTTTCCCCGCCACCGTGCAGGCGGGCCGCTCCGCTTACGGCATTCGCTAGGGCAGTTTTCCCAAAATCCGTGGCGTTTCCCTTGGCTATGGAAGGACGGTGGAGAGGAGCCGAAGCCGCGCGCGTGTCTGAGACCGCGCCGCACTCGGAGCATTCTCTGTGTCCTCGGCGCTCTCTGTGGTTAAGAGTCCGCATCAAGGTGAAAACGTGGCACAGTCGCCCTCGGCTGTGGTTGGTCGTGCGGGTAAGAACGGTTGGGGCCGCCGTCGAGGGCGACCGTGCCACAATGGGAAGACAGGAATTCATCTTGATAGGCATTCTAGGAACGACGGCGATTCGCGAGCGCCGATGCTCCGAGAATCCCCCGAGATTGGCATTGACTTTCCCGCCGGGCAAAGCTACCGTCAAGAGGCGCCCGGCGCGCTTCCTCTGGCGGTCCGCGGACACGGCTTCGGTCAGGGTTTTCCCGCCCTCGCGACCCAAGGCGTCCGATCCCGGCAGACCAGCTCCGCTTCGGCAGAAGACACACCGTTACGCACACCGACACGGCCGGGCGCCGCCCTGATGGCCACGGACCCCGTCCTCCCAGCTCCCCCCCGAAAGACGTGGAAATTCCGCGCCATCTCGGAGGAGCGACTCGCGCTCGCCGAGCGCGAGTTCGGTCTGACGCGCCTCGCCGCCAGACTCCTGGCAGGGAGAGACCTGTCGGACTCCGCGTCCGTCGAGTCATTTCTGAACCCCGCCCTTCTCTCGCTGCACGATCCGATGGAGATGCGCGACATGGACCGCGCGGTCGAGAGAATCGCGCGAGCCCTCGCCGAGGGAGAGCGCATCGCCGTCTACGGCGACTACGACGTCGACGGGCTGACCGCCACGGCCCTGCTCGTGCGGTTCTTCAAGTGGCTCGGAGTTGACGTTCTCACCCATATCCCTCATCGCCTGAACGAGGGCTACGGAATGAGCGTGGAAGGGATCGACGCCCTTCACGCCCGGGGCGCGCGACTCATCATTACGGTGGACAACGGCATCGGCTGCGTCGACGAGATTGCCCGCGCTCGGGACCTCGGCGTGGACGTTATCGTGACCGATCACCATCAGCCGGGCGCGAAGCTGCCCGACGCGACGGCCGTGATCGATCCTTCTCGGCCGGACTGCCCGTACCCCTTCAAACACCTGAGCGGCGTGGGCGTGGCCTTCAAACTGGCCCACGCGGCGGCGAAGGGCCTCGGAAAACCGTCCGACGAGGCGAAGGTCTTTCTCAAATCTCTGCTCGATTTGGTGGCTCTGGGCACCATCGCCGACGTCGTGCCGCTGCTGGGGGAGAATCGTGTCTTCGCGTTCCACGGCCTGAAGGCCCTCGAGCAAACCGAGAAGGCCGGGCTGCGCGCGATGATCGAATTGCTCGGCGTCAAGGAGAAGCGGATCACGGGCGAAACCGTCGCCTTTCTCCTGGGTCCGCGTCTGAACGCCGCGGGGCGCACGGGCGACGCGGGCGACAGCCTCGAGCTGCTCCTGAGCGACGACGCCGCGCGGGCGCGCCAGTTGAGCAAGTTTCTGGATCGTCTCAACGAGGAGCGCCGGTCCCGCGAAGGGGAAGTCCTGACGGAGGCCTTCGAGATCCTCCGTCGCCGGCCCGAACTCCTGACCGACCCGATTGTGGTGGCGGCGGGCGAGGGATGGCATCTGGGCATCGTCGGCATCGTCGCGTCGCGCCTGGTCGACCGCTTCGGGCGCCCCGCTCTGGTTCTCGGCATCGAGGACGGCGTCGCGCGGGGCTCGGCCCGAGGCGTCGAGGGGTTCGACTTGTGCGAGGCCCTGACGGAATGCGCGGAATTCCTCACAACCTACGGGGGGCACAAGCTGGCGGCGGGACTCTCGCTCCCTTGCGAGAACCTCGACGCCTTTCGCCGCGCGATCAATCGGGTCGCCGCCGAAAAGCTCGGTCCGGACGAATGGGCGCCCGCGCTCACGATCGACGCCTCGGCCAAGGTCGACGAGCTCACCCAGGAAGCGCTGCACGACATCGACCGCATGCGGCCTTTCGGCCACGGCAACCCCTCGCCCGTGGTCGCTCTGACCGGATGCGAGTTGGCGGCGCCCCCCTTGACGGTAGGCGGCAAGCACCTGAAAATGCGCCTCGCCCAGCCCGAGGCGCCGTCCGCGGAGGCCGGGCCGCTTACGGCGATCTGGTTCCGTTGCCCGGAACATGCTTGGGACCTCGTCCGAAACTCGCCGCGCATCGACGTGGCCGGAACGCCCCGGCGCAACGAGTGGCAGGGACGCGAGTCGGTGGAAATGACGATTCGGGATATTCGGCCTTGCGACGGCTCTCGATAGATTCGAGGGCCAATTTCCCGGATTCGCGGGGGCTCGGGCGCCGATATGAGTCCGCGAGCGGGGCCGGACGCAGTTTGGCTGCACGACGGAGGAAGAGGCAATGACCGGGGATGTCATGATCGAGCCGATGACGAAAGACTTCATTCTGTGGCGGTGTCTT
>DATKZW010000482.1:0-17736 GCA_035527775.1 Sumerlaeia bacterium
ACAACGACGATCTGGCCGTTCTCCTCGCGCTGAAAATGATGGCCCACCTGCTCGTGTTTCTGACGAGCGCCGGCGGCCTCTACCGTTGCCCGCCCGCGGAGGGGGAAGAAGGGGCCCTCGTCGACTTGGTCGAGCGCGTCACGCCCGAGGTCGAGGCTCTGGCGTCCAGCGAGAAGACCGCCTACGGCGCGGGCGGGATGGCGAGCAAACTGCGCGCCGCGCGCCAAGCCGCCGAGGCCGGAATCCCCGTCGTCATCGCGCCGGGAAAGGAGCGCGGCGCCCTCGAGCGCATCCTGTCGGGAGGCGAGGGCGGCACGTTGCTGCTTCCCGCGGGTCCTCCGCGTCTGAGCCGCCGCCAGCGCTACATCGCCTTCAGCCGTGTGCGGCCCCGCGGACGCGTGTGGATCGACGCCGGCGCCGTCCGCGCTCTGACTTCCGGCAAGAAGAGCCTTCTTCCGGCCGGCGTCCGGCGCACCGAAGGCGACTACGTCCGCCATGACGTGATCGAGGTCCTCGACCCGTCGGGACGCGTCGTCGCCCGCGGCCTCACCAACTACAACTCCCAGGAAGTCGCCCGGATCCAGGGCCGCCGCACCAGCGACATCGAGCCCCTCCTCGGCGCGCGGGACTACGACGAGATCATCCATCGGGACAATTTGGTCGTGATCCACGGGGACGAGATTCAGCCAGGCGCAAAGAGGTAGATCCCGCAGAGGCGCAGAGAGTGGAGCGCATCAACCCCGTGCACAAGAAGCAACTGAACACATACGTCAGGCTGGCTGGAAAGAAACTCGGACTGCTGCTAAACTTCGGTCGCCCACTCATGAGGGATGGCATTCTGCGAGTGGTGAACAGGCTTCCGGAGTAGGGATGCGGACCTCTGCGCCTCCGCGTCTCTGCGGGAGATTGGTCTAAGAGTGGAGCGAATGAATGGATGTGAAGGAGCAACTGACCGAACGCCTGGAAACGGCATTGAAGAATCTCCTCGCCGTGGAAGGTCTTCGAGCAAGAAAGTAGCGCCGGCGTCCCGCCTGCGAATCACGGCCAAGATGGCCGTGCCACTTCAAGACATGGGCAAGATGCCCATGCCACTTCACACCACCGCCAGGATGGCCGTGCCACCTCTGCCCCGCGCGGCGCGGCGAAATGCGCAAAGGCCGTCCCCGGCCACGCCGACGGCTACCCCGAATCGTTCGACTACAACGACACGACGCGGACGCTCCATGTCGGCGAGGGCGAGTTCGCGCCCGTCGCGCCCGAGGTCTACAAGTTCGAGGTTTCGGGCCTCAAGGTCGTGCAGTCGTGGCTCAAGTGCCGCATGAAGAAAGGCGCGGGCAAGAAATCCTCGCCCCTCCCCGACATCCGCCCCGAACGCTGGACCAGCCAGTTCACGACAGAACTGCTCGAACTCCTCTGGGTGCTGGAGGCAACCGTCGCAGGCTATCCCGCACAGGCAAAACTGCTGGAGGCCGTCGTCGCCGGCCCGTGTTTCCAGTCCGACGAACTGCCCGAAGTTCCCGAGGAGATGCGCAAGCCCCCCGCCGCACGCAAGCCCGGCGGCGATTTGTTGGAAGGCTTATCGCCCCGTCGCAGGCGGCCCACGGCGCGCCGGTCTCGTCGGCGGTCTCCATAAGGCCGCAAGAGAAAATGCAGGAAAGCCGGAAGGAATAGATCCTGAGCGCTTGGCTCTTGTGGGGCGCCCTGTAATCTCTTAAGAATGAACGGTACACGAATAACCGGAGCTCTGGTGAATTCAACGACTTGGCAGGAGGCCAGATTATCAGGAACTTCAGGATCCATGATGGTACGAGAACTCCTGTCACGGCTTGTCCTGATCTTGCTCTCTCCGCTCCGTCCCGCACACTCAAGAAATGGCCCGTTTCTTGAGAGTCTGGCCGTCCGCTAGAGGTCGGATCGGCGCCCGACTGGAGTCCTGAGAATGGGTGCGCAGCACGACCAGGGCCGGGACCGGTGAGGGCCGCAGAATGATTGCCCCTAAGCTCCTCCAGGGGGTCCGGGGGCAGGAATGATGACCCGAGCTGATCAGGCAAGATGACTAGGGACAGAGGGATGAGAACCAAAAGGAGTGCAAGCAGGGCGAAGATGCCGAGCCGCACTAACCGTACTCGGGCGCCGTTCCGACCGAGCTTGCGGTTCTCCATGCCTGGATTCCTCAGCGTCCCCTGTGTCGGGCTGCAGGTGACTTCGGGTTTCCCGCGTTGCCCCCAGTCTAACAGCGGGCTCGACTAGGTCGCCTAACGATTGCCATCAGGCGCGGGATTTAGACCGTCGCCTGGATGGCCTGGTTGGGGCATTCTTTCTGCAGATATATAGCAGACGGCCGGACCGGTTCCGGGGACGACCGAGAGAATGCCCGTCGTATTTCCTGAATCTGAATCCTGCTCGGGATAGGAGGTCTTCGATCTCCTGTGGTCGATAACCTCGCTCAAGGTGTTCTTCCTGGAATCTGCGATAGTGCAATCCTGTCCGAATGAATCCTGTAATAAGACATCGGCCCAGAGCTCGTTTGGGATCAAACGAACTCTCAACGATCAGTGTTAGATCAGGTTCGTGAGTGGCCGCGGTCTTGCACCACTGGTCCTGTAATCCCTCGAAGGTGTTCATGTCGAAGACGAACATCCCTCTTTGTGCGAGATGGCGTCTCGCGTTGCGAAAAGCACTCAGCAAATCCTGCTTTCTCGTCAAGTAGTTCAGGCTGTCAAACATGCATGTAACTACGCCAAATTCACGGTCGAGAGAGAGCTGGCGTACATCCTGGACAACGAACTTGGCCCCGGGTACGTTCTGCCTGGCATGTTTGATCTGGTGTTTGGAAATGTCTACTCCGGTCGCAGCGAATCCGTTCTCTTCTGCGAAACGGAGCAGCGAACCTGTGCCGCAGCAAAGGTCAAGCCATGTCTTCGCTGTCGGGAGTTCCTTCGCGACGACAGGCGAAAGGAAAGACCACATCTTCGGACCCCAGAAAGCCCATTTGTCGTTATACACGGTTGCGAAGTCTTTTCCATACAAACTCATATTTCTTCCGTTGCCCCAACGAGCTAAGGGTTTTTGCGGCCCGGAGCGGCCGCAAATGCCCGGGTTGAATTGCCGCTTTGCCGCGGCTTTTGGGATTTCTCAATGCCCCGGTCTGTCTACGGTTCAATTATGAGCGTGCGGGGTGGGATGTCAAGGGTCGAGAGGAGCGTGATAGGGTCGTTGTGGCGGCATGATTGCAGCGTGCTCGAGGCGCTGAGGGGTATTGCGAGATGGAGTGGGCAGGGGCGGGGGGCGCAAGGACGCAGATCTACCGGCGCCGTCGGCGACGATTTCTTGCCCGGCGACGGTTTTGCGTGGCAGCGGGAATGCTTCACTCGCCCGGCGTTGTCGAGCATGGCGGACCTCTGGGCATCTCGGGCCGTTGAGCGCGGCCCTGGCCGAAGCGCAGCGAAAGCCCGCGCGCGCGGGTTGATCGGCGGTCGGCGGTCAACCCCTCCTTGAACTATAACGGCAACTCGATCCCGACGCCTCTCGCCTTAGCCTGTCGATACACGCGAATGGCCGTCGCCATATCCTCCAACGCCAAACCGAGATTGATGCTGATCGTCCGTTCCATGTCCGACTCGCGTCCGGGTTTCCGGCCCGCCACGAGTTCACCCAGGTCGGCGTAGGCTTCCGGCGTCTCTTGGAAATAGCCCTCCTGACGATAGTATCTCATCTGGGCCAGGTCGTCCGTCGCCAACTTGTCTGCTTGGCGGAGGGCGGCGCCTTGCCAATAGGAATCAAAATCCACCAGCGAGGCGAAGGCGCCCCGCGCCAACCACCCCGGCTCGATCGACGGCTTGGGGTTCTTCAGAATCGGCCCGCTGGTGACGACGACATCGAGGTCCTTGACCGCTTCGGGCAAGGTCTTGACCGGCTCGATGTCCAGCTGCAACTGCTCGCCCATCTCGCGCGCATACCGCAGAGCGATCTCGGGGTAGAGATCATAGGCCTTGACCTTCTTGATGCCGAATAGGCAGGCCAGCGCCTCCAGGTTGCTTCGCCCCTGCACGCCGCAGGCCACGATGCCGACGGTGGAGCTATCCCGGCGGGCGAGGCGCTTCGCGGCAACCGCCGTGGCCGCGCCGGTGCGCTTGGCCGTAATCCAGGCGCAATCCATCACGGCCAGCGGCGCGCCGGTCTCAGGGTCGTTGAGGATCAGCAGACCGGTGATATAGGGCAACCCCTTGGCCTGATTCCCGGGATAGCCTGAAACCCACTTGAGGCCCGCCGCTTCCAGGCTGGGGATATAGGCCGGCATCGCATGGATGAAAGCGTCCGGGCGAGTATGGATGCCGGGCTTGGGGGGCATTTCCACCCGCCCGGCCCCCTTCTCCGTGAACATGCCCTCCAGGGCTTCGATGATCTCCCGCATGGGAAGCTGGATGGCTTCCACGTCTTTTCGGGAGAGGTACAAGACTGAACCGAGCTCCATTCTATCCTCCTTGGCGCCTGACCTCTGTTTACATGGTTTCCGCCCGATGCGCCCGGTCCCGGTCGCTCACAGGCTGTCCACGGGGCTGCGCGCGCCGCGACCGCCGCGGCTCAAAACATGCGTGTGAATCATCGTGGTTCCCACATGCATCGCCTTGACCTTTCGCGGACGCTCCTTGACCTTTCGCGGATGCTTCTCCAGCGATTTCTCGGCCGATTCTACCCGCGTCCGGTCGAGGTGTCAACTGGCGGCGGGAGCGTTGGCCGGCTGGGCATGAGGACGGCGGGCAGAGGGCGCTCTGGTCCGTTCTCCTTGAGGCGGACGAGGAACACGTGTGACGGCGCTTGCCGCATGTCGTAGAAACGCCGCCATCGTTCCTTGCGGCGGTCAATGGTTGTTGCGCTCTTCATAGTCATTGTTCAGGCTTCGGGAGGAGCGGCGCTTCTCCGCACTTTATAATACTTCCCCGTGCGGCTCTAGAATCTCTGACTCGCTTTCTCAACCTGTCTCCGAAGCCACTCTTCTCGACCGAGTTCTCTGTAATCGTCGGCTCTCTCCAAGATCCCCTGCAACGGTTTTGTCTTGTCGCAGGGGAATTCCTCGCACTCAAAACAGACATCGACGGTGTGCTGCTTGCAGCAGTCGCGAACGCAGAACGGAGGGCCGTCCTCTCTACCTCGTCGGACCGCTAGAACTCCATCTCGCGCCAACGCTTCAGGCCGATCCGCATGGGGAGGATGATGGCGACGAGGTGCACGAGGGCCAGGCAGGCGAGCGAGGCGATGAGGAGCGCTTCGGCGTGGGGATTTCGCATGGCGCCCGCGGAGGGGGACATGAGGTAGGCGGGATAGATCTCGAGGGCGACCACGAGACCGATGTAAAGCATGCTGAGAATGACGTTAAGGGTGCCGCCGACGCCGTTGGCGATCCGGGCGGGATTGTCTTCCTTGAAATTGGGCGTTGCGGCGCCGAGCCCGACCGCCAGGCTCGTCAGGCCGAAGGACATGAGAAAGAGCGTGGTCAAGGAAAGGGCCATCATGTAGGGCGCGACGTTGAGGATCCAGTTGGAGAGAAACATGAGCGACTCGGTCAGCGCGACGCTCAGGAGCCAACACATGCCGTATTTCTCCCAGACGATGCGCGTGCGATTCATGGGCGCCAGGCCGACGACCCAGAACTGCTTTCCTTCGAGGCTCAGCATCGGGTAGACCAGGCGCGTGGTGAGGATGGAGAGCATGAAGCACGTGGCGCCCATGTTAAAGAAGGAGATAAGGCCCTTCCAAAAGGGCAGGGCGGCCTGGAAGGTGTAATTGCGCGTATAGGCGCTGCGCAAGCTGGCGACGTAGATGAAGAGGAGGCCGAAGAGGATGATGAGCTGGCTCCACTGAACCGGGTCGCGCAAGAAGGTCTTGACGTCCTTCATCACAAGCGCCCGGGTCGACGGCCCCAGCGGCCTCAGTCGGCGCTCGACCCAGTCGAACAGGGCCCGCCCGACGGGCGCCGCCCCTCCCCGGGCGCTGCCCGTTTCGCGCGCCAGACACCAGCCCCGATAGTAGAGAGGCGGGGCGAGCCACGCGCAGACCTGGAGCAGCATGAGCGCGGTGCTCGAGATCATGGCGAGCCAATAGAGGAACTCCTTCCAGTTGCTCTTGCCCAGGGCCAACATGCCGGCGGTGAACCAGTAGTGAGGCGACCAGACGGTGGCGCCGACTTTCAGAATGCTGAGGACCTGAGAGAAACTGATCTCGGGCGAGAAGAGAATGGTGTGCGCTCCCGTGATCCGGATGGCGGCGATCCCGAGAAGCGAGGCCATCGCGACAAGAACAATGGTCCATTTCAGCGCCTGGCGGGCGGGCAGGAAGGCGCTCAGGACCATGGTGATGAGCGCGCCCAGACCCGCCGGTATCACGAGAAAGGGGAGGACGAGCGCCCCGATCAGCGGATAGAACCACAGGGAGACCTCGCGCACGATGCCGAAGGACATGAACAGGGGCAGGGAAAGAATGGCGAAGGCCCAGGAGCTGTAAAAGATGGACTCGACCAGCTTCACGAAGAAGATGCTGCGATGTGAGACGGGCTGGCTCATGAGGTACTCGATCTCGCGGGAGATGTACGTGGTGGAGAGGGTGACGATCAGGTTCGAGAAGATGAGCATGGAGAAAAAGGCCATGATCACCATGGTGATCAGACGGTCCATGAGAAGAGCGCCGAAGTCCTCCTTGCTGACGAGCCAGTCAAACAGCAGGTAGAAAAACGCCATGCCTCCGAAGACGATGAGCGCCACCACCCCCAGAAAGACAAAGAGATGAATCACCAAGTGGTCGCGGATGCCGGCCACGTAGTTGTTCACGATCTTGAAGCGGTTGAGAAGAATGAGGGTGGTCTGGCGCATCGTTGAGGACCGGTCCGCCCGACCGGCTGAGGCTCGGTCTCCCCGACCGGTTGAGGCCCGGCGCTATTCATGTGGCACAGCCGCCCTCGGCTGTGCGCGTTTTCTTCACTCGCCGTGCGACGCGCTTGCGCTCGCTCCGTCCGGCGGGCCGGGCTCTTCGCCGGCCAATGGGGCGCCCGTCAAGCGCAGAAACATCTCCTCCAGATTGCCCCCCTGACCCGCCTTCTGGCGCATCTCGTCGAGGGCGCCCGAGAAAATCAACTCGCCGCGGCGCAGCACGCCGATCCGGTCCGCCAGTTCCTCGGCCACCGACAACGTGTGGGTCGAGAGAAAAACGGCCAGCCCTTCCCGGCGCGCCTTGCGCTTGAGCAGCGTCTTCAAGGTGCGCGCGCTTTGGGGGTCGAGCCCCACCATCGGCTCGTCGACGATCAGGACGCGGGGATCGTGCATGAGGGAGACGGAAAAGACGAGTTTCTGGCGCATGCCGTGGGAGTAGTTCTCGATGAACTCGTCCTCGGCGCCCTCCAGTTCGAACAGGGCGAAATACTCTTCCATGCGCTCGGCGACGCGCGCGCGGTCCATGCCGAAGAGATCGCCGATGAAACGGCAGAAGTCGCGCCCCGTCAGTTTCTCGTAGAGGTAGGGATGGTCGGGAATGTAGCCGATGGCGCGCTTGGCCTCGACCGGTTCGGTCTGAATGTCGTGGCCCATGATGCGGGCCCGGCCCGCGGTCGGTTTCAGGAGCCCGGCCAGGATCTTGATGGTTGTCGTTTTCCCCGCGCCGTTTGGGCCGAGGTAGGTGAAGATCTCGCCCTGCGCGACGTCGATGGTGAGGTCGCGCACGGCCACCACGTCGCCGTAGCATTTTCGCAGGTTCTCGATCTCGATGGCGGGGGGCTGGTCGGGTTTCATCGTCCCGGGTCTTTCGCGGCGGTTGGCGGGGGAGGCCCCGCGCTACGGGCTCGCGGCAACGGCGCTTCGCCTTCTTTGGGGGCAAAAGGGGCTTTTCAGGATCCTCCGAGCAAGGCGGGAATGATGGATTCGATCCCCATTCCATTTCCCGCTTCCGGCGCGTTTTCCTCAGCCGCCTTCGCGCGCTCCTGGTACAGGGCGACGTCAAAGTCCGGAATCCGCCGAATGCGATCGAGGTTGGGATACTTGATCAAAATGGCGGGCTTCGAGCCCCTCTCGAGGACCATGGCTTGGAACAGCTCGCGCCGCAAGGTGACGCCCCGCTTGTCGACCCAGCTGCTCTTCGTGATGCCCGCAAACGTCGTGTCGAGCCGGAACGTCTCGATCTTCTCGCCGTCGACTTCGATCGTCTCCTCGGCGGCCACGGTCACGGCGGCCTGGCCGTTGCGCATGGAGGCGACAGCCATCGGGGCGATGGGGTCGAGAACGTTGATGCTGTAGGTCTCGCCGACGTGGAGGTTGAAATGGCGGGTGATCATGGGGCGGATGGCGGCCATCAGCGACAGGGGTCGCCGCAGCCGCTGGGCGCCGAAAACCGGCGCGTGGTTGGGACGCGCCAAGTGGTAGTAGAGAACGTCGTCGTGAACGAAGCCCGCGCACTCCAACTCGAAGAGGGACGCAACAATGGCGCCGACGAACCGCGAGACCTGGAAATCGGGAGTGAGATCCAGGGTCAGACGCACCTCGAGGGGCTGTCGCAGCAGGCCGACGGGGAACATCACCTCAATGTTCTGGACGACGCGGTAGCCGGCCTGCCCCTTCTCCCTGGGCGAATCAGCGCGGTTTTGGGTGAGGGTGAGCGCCATGGCCCCCAGGTCCTCTCCCCCGCGGCGAATCCAACCCCACTCATGGATGTCGGTCCACTGGAGGGCGAGGATCTCGGGCTCGATCAGAGCGTTCTCGGCCCGGATGCGGGCGGGGAGGATCTCGTGCACGACCAGGCTCGACATCATGGCGACCCAAAAGGCCGTGACGCCGGCGGGGACGATCCACCCGCCTCCCAAGAGAGACCGTCTTCTCCTTCGGCCGCGCGTGGACGTCGACGAGTCGCCAGTCATGAACGCACTCAGTAGCACAGTCCGCGTGGCGAGGCAAGCTCCGCGGTTTTTCCGCCGCGCCCTTTGAGCTTCCCGCCCGTTTCCCGTGTCTGTATAGTCGGAGTCTGGGAGGCAACTCCGGAAACCGGGAGACTCTGCTCGTGGAGGATCGCGACTTGGCGGCCGCGGCCGCGAAGGGAGACCAGGAGGCATTCACGCGCCTGGTCGAGCGCCACCGCGTCTTCATCTACGCGATCGCCTACAAGATCGCGCTCCACGAGGACGATGCTCTCGACATCACGCAGAACGTCATGCTGCGGCTGGTCGAGAAGATCGGGCAGTACCGGGGCGAGGGGCCGTTCCGCGCGTGGCTGGCGACGCTCGCGTCGCATGAGGCGATCAACTTCCTGAGCCGCTCGGGTCACCGAACCGAACGACCGACTCCCGCGGAGGACCTCGAGGAGATGGCGGCCGAGGCGGCAGGGGCGACGGCCCCCAGGGACGACCCGCGGGAGGCTCTCGATCGGGCGCAACGTCGCCGTCTCGTCGAGGGGGCCATGACGCGCCTCTCGCCCCAGCAGCGGGCGATCTTCGCGCTTCGTTTCCGGGAAGACATGGGACCGCGCGACATCGCCAAGCGCTTAGGGCTCCCGGCGCGCCAGGTTCGCAACCAACTCCACCGCGCCATCGTGCGCTTGCGGGAGATTGTGGCGGGGCAAGACGCTGGCGGCGCCTCCCGCAAAAAACGAGGAGAGCCAACGTAACGCCGGGGAGGAAGGCGGGGGTGTTGGACGTACACAGCCGAGGGCGGCTGTGCCACAAGAGCAAAGAAGTAAGGCGGGGGTGTTGGACGTACACAGCCGAGGGCGGCTGTGCCACAAGAGAGAGAAAAGGAGATGGGGCAGGTGGAATAGAGAGGAATACGGGGAGCGGTTCCCGGCGGCCGAGGCGCCCGCTGCCGAAGACCGCGCGGATTGCCAAGAACGGAGACTTGAGGATGCAAAGGGAAGAGCAAGAGCGGATCGCCGCATTCCTGAGCGGCGCGATGCCGGAGAAGGAGGCGGCAGAGTTCGAACGGCGCCTGCGTGACGACGCGGCGCTGGCGCGGGAGGTCGAGGTCTGGCGCCAGGCGCTCGCCGAAGCGCGCGATTGGCTGCACGCCGACCCTCCCGGCGCCGAGCGGGCGGCCGATCTCGAGATCCCGACGGTTTCGGACGCGGGCCGAGCCAGTGAAGGCCGATCTCGGCGTTCCTGGGCGACGGTCGCGCCGTTGCGCTCCGCGACCGCCCGCGCTTTGGCCGCGGCGGCCCTTTTCTTTGGGGGCGTCCTGGTCGGCGCTCTCGCGCCCCGCGCCGAACGCTTGGGTCCGGGGGGCGAGCGGACTCTCACGGCGCCCGTTGAGACCGTGTCTCAGCCCGCGGGCAGAGAGCCGAGCCAGGCGGAAGCGCGTCGCTCGCCGGAACCGTGGCGCTACGTCGAGACGCAGAACGGCCGCGTCATCATCGAGACCACCCTCCAAGGCTCGGGGGCGCGCGCCGTCTGGGTCGTGGACGGGAAGTTTCGTTTGGCCGGTTCGTCGCTCGCGGGGGGATAACCGAAGCGACGCCAGAGCCCCATCCGTCTGATCCGCCCAATCCGCGTCATCCGTGTTCCATTCCGCCGGAAGAGATAGAACACGGACGGGAGGGAATAGAACACGGACGGGAGGGAATAGAACACGGATGCAACGGATGAAACGGATCGAACGGATCGAACGAATCCCGCGTGGAGGACCGCGACGTCCGGACCCTCGGCCAACGCATGGAAGAAAGCAATCTGAAGATTGAACTCCGAACGCATCGGAAAGGAGTCTCGTCATGAGAAACCTCGGCATCCTGCTCGTCGGCGCTTTTCTTCTTCATCTGGCGGCCGCTTCGGCCGTCGCGGACGAAAAAGAGGAGAAAACCACCCTCTTTCCCGGCGAGTCCTTCGAGTACAAGGGGGTGAAGGTGACGTGGGAAGTCTCGCCGGATGACGTCCCCACTACAGAGCATCTGTCCAAGCCGCTGGGGCGTGTCAGTTTCGTGGGACCGAAGGCCAAGATCGAGAACGTGGACGCGCCTCTCTTGGTGGATGAGGCCGGGCTGGTTCGGAAATGGATCGTCCAAGTTACACCGAAAGGGAGAGGCGTATCAGCGGAATCGGGCGCCGGGACATACGGAGCCTACCTTGACGGCATTCTCTTCCGTGTGCGGGGCGACGGACGGAAACTCAGCGTGGACGTCCATCTCACCATTACCGCGAGCGCCGTGCCGGCGCGCAGAGAGTTCGACGCCAAACCCCAGGTCGCCGCCATGGTGTATCTCTCTTCCGTCTGCCCAGTCCAACTGAACGAATGGAACCTTTCCCTTTCGGAAAAGCCGGTGAGGTATCCCGGCGGATCGGAGTTTCTCCAGATCGCGGCGGCAAACGCTCGAACGAGCGAGGAGGTCACCCTTCCGGCCACTCCCGGCGCGATGAGGCGACTGGGCCGGTTTCTCGTCTCGGTTCAGGGCGTCTACCCCGAAACCCGGACCGCCTCCCTGAAAGTGACCGCCGAGGCGGACTTGACGGTCCGGGGAAGGGACGCGTGGTGTCCTACGCTCATTATCAAAAGGAACGAATCGTTTGCCCGCTTCCTGGAGCGATTCGCAAGGGACCACGGTTTCGAGGTGGAATGGGTTGAGTTCCCTGCGGGGGAGCCCCAGTCGGTAACCTTCGCGAAGGAAGGGGAGTTCTCCAACCCCGGCGCGCTTCAGGGCGGGTTGGTGAGCGATGTCTTGCAGGACGTTTTCGATCGCCAACAGAAGCTTTTCGACCCCCAACGGAAGGTTTTCGAACGGCGCACGCTGGCTCTCGAGTGGCGCGACGCGACGCACCTGCGCGTGTGGGCGAAAGACTACGACAAGACGCTCGCCGAGAAGGAGAAGGAGACGCGGGAGAACGCCGCCAGGGAGCGTTTCTCAAAGGAAGAGGCCGAGGAGAAGAAGCGGTTCCTCGAACTCTTTGAGAAGGAGTATCGCGGCGAGACCCGCGTCTATCCCCTCACACATATCAGCGCGCAGACGGCGAAGGAACTCGTCGAGGACCAGCTCGACACGCACTACCTGGTCTGCTGGCATCAACAGCGCCGGGAACCCGACGGCCGCTGCGTCCCGCTCCTGTTCAACGGGGAGGACGGTTACTTCGCCATTCAGGTCGAGAAGACGATCGTGGCAACCGGCTCGAAGGAATGGCGCGGGGACCCGAAATCATGGCCGAAGCCGCCCCTGCGCACGCTGCGCGAGACCGCCGTCGCCGACGCCAAGAGCAACGCTCTCATCGTCACCGCCATCCCGAAGACTCACGAGAAAATCCGGGAGGCGCTCGGGCGCTGGGACGGCGTCCTCCTCGCGACGGAGAAACCGAAAGGCCCCGTCGAGCGCTACCGGATCGAGGCGGCGCTGCTCGAGGGAGAGAAGAAGGGAAAAGCGTCTGCAACTGTCGAACCGATCAAACTGAGCTTCCGCTACAAGGGCATCATCGACAGCGTCTCGGTCCGAGTCGGGTCGAGGGTGAAGAAGGGGGACCCTATCGCGCACGTCCTGCCGGACAGGGCCCCTGCGCGGGTGGTAAGGGCGGAGGAAAACATCAAGATGACAGCGCTTTCCGTGGAGCAAAGGAAGAGGGTCGTCGAAACTACGGCGCAACTCGTTCAGGCGGGCAAGGGCTCGCAGAGCGACCTTGAGCAGAAAGAGGCGGAGCTCCGAATGAGGGAAGCGGATCTCAAAGCCGCCGAAGAGGCGCTCGCCCGCGCTCGCGAGTACGAGAAATGGGTCGACCTTCGGGCCCCCTTTGACGGGACCGTGAGCTCCGTCGCCGCCTACATCAACCAGCCCGTCAATGGCGGCGACGTGGTGGCCACGATTCTCCCCGACCCGCCCTCTCCCGAAGCGGGCGCGAACAAGGGGGAAGAGGCGAAGGCCGGCGCGACCGGCGCGGAAACGGCGAAACGCTACGGAATCACGAAGAAAGACCTCGACCTCTTCGAGATCGCGGCGTTGAGCGAGCGCGGCCGCGGCGTGCTGACCCTCGTGGGCGAGCGGGGCGAGTTGGGCCGCGCGACGCTTGCGCTGACGCCGCAGTACCGCTTTGAGGTCGATTTCGCGGACGTGCGCGAGCCTTACGTCATTGTCAAAGCGCGCCTGGTCGAAGCCGGCGATGCGACCGCGGCGCTGCCGGCGCCCCCGGCTCGGCCCGTCGAGGAAGGCGCGGGCGCCGCCGAAGCGCCCGCGAGCGCCGATGCGGGCCAGGAGAAGGGCGTCGCGCGATCCGGGAAGGTCTTGCTGGAGAACACGCTCTTCCTCGAAGAGGGCAAGCCGTCGGTCTTGGGGCTCACGAACCTGCGTCAGAGCCTGGTCCTGGTCGTCACGCTTCCCGCCGCGCGTCCCTGAGCCAGAGATTCCCCCGCCGCGGGTCCCTGAGCCAAGGATTTTCGTCAGAACGGGGCGCCGCGCGTCCCCGATCGCGACGCCTTGCCCTGCTCTTCCTCCGGCGCGGGGACTCTCCGCCGCGCTTGCCACGTTTTCCCGCCTCGGCGCGGGGACTCTCCGCCGCGCTTGCCACGTTTTCTCGCCCCGGCGCGGGGACTCTCCGTCGCGCTTGCCAAGTTTTCTCGCCCCGCCGAGGGCGGCGAGGCCGCAATCTCCTTGCCGATGTCCATTCCCCCCCCCCGCCCGCCCCCGCCTCCGCCGCGGGGTTTGCCGCAACCGGGCGGCAAACCCCGCGGTGGAGGCGGGAAAGAAGTCGCGCCCTCTTAGCCGCCAGTCATGGCTCCGCTGGGGCAAGCCCAGCGGCGGCCTGATCTCGACGGGCTGGAACTTGGCGAAGGGTGCGGAAACGGGATGCGCCCGTCGCGGGAAGCCGCGGGAAGTCGCATTGACAAATGGGCTGACTTTCTGGACTATGGGTCGGGGCTTGGGCGCAGGCCGAGTCTTCCGCACGGAGGTTTGCGCGCAACGGCCCGCGCGCCGGAGCGGCGGCCGGCGATCCGGGGCGCGCGCGCGCGGCGCCTGACGGCTTTGCGGAAGAGTTCGCCGCGGCCCCCTCCCCTCGACCTCACGCACTGGTTGGAGACCAAGGATGAACTCCGCAAAGCGCCCCGTCATCGGCCTCAACGTTGACTTCATCGAACCGGACGGAGAGGGGATCCACCGGGTGCGGGCGCCCTACGTCGACGGCGTCTACGAGGCCGGGGGCGCGCCGCTTCTTCTTCCGTGCATCGCGGACGAAAAGCTCCTCCGTCAGTGTCTCGAGCGCGTGGACGGCCTGGTGCTCACCGGCGCGAGCGACTATCCCCCCGGTCTCTACGGCGAGGAGTTGGCGCCGGAGACCGATCTCTGCCACGCGCGACGGAGCGCCGCGGACATCGCTCTTGCGCGCATGGCGCTCGAGCGCCGCGTGCCGGTGTTCGCGATCTGCGGCGGCCTGCAACTGATCTGGATCGTAACGGGGGGAAAGCTCATTCAGCATCTCCCCACGGCCGAAGCGCACAGGAAACTCCCCTCGGGGGAGATGAACTCGCACGAGGTCCGCATTGAAGAGAAGTCGATCCTCGCGCGGATCTTCGAGGCGGTGCAGATCCGAACGAACTCCTCGCACCACCAAGGGGCGGACCCGGGCCACTTGGGTCAAGGCCTTCGCATCGTGGCGCAGACCGAGGACGGCGTCGTCGAAGGCGTGGAAGCGACCGACAGACGCGTCCTCCTGTTTGGCGTGCAATGGCATCCCGAGCGCGAGAAGGACGACGACCATCGCCTGCGCCTTTTCCGGGCTTTCGTCGAGGACTGCCGGCGGCGGCGCGACGGCGTGCGATACCCCGAGCGGCCCACCCGGTTCTGGGCCCTGCGGCGGAGAATGGTCGAGCCGGTCGCGTCGGGCCTGAAACGCACGCCTCTCTACGAGACCCACGTGGCGGCGGGGGCGAAAATGATCGCCTTCGGCGGATGGGAAATGCCGATCGAGTACCGCGGCATCCTGGTCGAGCACGAGGCCGTGCGGCGGCGCGCGGGGCTCTTCGACGTGAGCCACATGGGGCAGATCTCTTTTGCGGGTCCCGAAGCGGAGGCCTTTCTGCGGCGCCTTCTGCCGAACGATGTGGCGCGGCTCGAGGACGGCGGGATGCTCTACTCGATGCTCTGCCGCGAGGACGGCGGAGTCCTCGACGACCTCATCGTGACGCGCCTTGGGCCGGAATCGTACCTGGCCGTCGTCAACGGCGCCACCGCGGCCAAGGACTGGGAATGGATCCGGCGCCACGCGGGGAAGTTCCCCGGATGCCGGATCGAGAACCACAGCGCGGACTACGCCATGCTCTCGATCCAGGGGCCGGAGTCGCCCTCGGCGCTCGAGCCGCTCGTCGAAGGTCCGTTGCGCCCGTTTCGCTTCTTCGAGTCGGCCTGGATGACCGTTTTGGGAAAGCAAATGCTTCTGTCTCGCAGCGGCTACACCGGCGAGCGGGGGTTCGAGATCCTCTGCCGCCCGGACGAGGTCGAGACGCTTTGGGGAGCGTTGCGCGAGGGCGGCGGCGAACCGGTCGGCCTCGGGGCGCGCGACACGTTGCGGCTCGAGATGGGCTACGGCCTTTACGGCCAGGATCTGGACGAGCAGCACACGCCTCTCGAGGCCGGCCTCGGCTGGACGGTGAGCTTGGGGGAGGACCGGGACTTCATCGGCGCCCGCGCGCTGCGCGAGCAGAAGGCGCGCGGCGTGACGCGCAAGCTCGTGGGGCTCGCCCTCAGAACCCGGGGGGTCCCGCGGGCGGGGCAGAGAGTGCGGCAAGGAGGGAAAGAAGTCGGCGTCGTCACAAGCGGCACCTTTTCGCCGACTCGCCGCCAGGGGATAGCGCTGGGCTACGTCGGCATCGAACAGAGCGCTCCGGGGACGGTCCTGGAGATCGAATCGCGCAGTCGCGCTCTGGCGGCGGAAGTCGTGCGATTGCCCTTCGTGCCGTCGCGCGTCAAACCCGATTCTTCCGACGCGCGTTGATCGGCTTCGGCGGGCGTTGATCCGCTCGGCGGACATTCTCTATCGGGGCGCAGGGGACGTCGGACGCGGCGTCCGCGGCGTCGCGCCCGAAAGAGGCCGGTCGAGCGGGACGGCAACGAGTTAGAGCCATGGACATTGCGGTCATTGGAGCGGGCATCGCGGGTCTCTCCGCCGCTTGGCGGCTGCGGCGGGCGGGGCAGCGGATCGTCGTTTTCGAACGCAACTACAAGCCGGGGGGGAGAATGAACTCGCGCCGCAAGGCGGGCCTCGTCGTCGACCACGGCGAGCGGTTCCTCTCGCGCCAGTCGCCCACGCTCCGCGAGCTGATTCTCGACTGCGGACTGCAGGGCGAACTGACCTCCATCGACGCTCCTATCTTCACAATGAACGAGGACGGCTCCTTCCGCGAAACGCCGACACAGGCGGCGGACCCCGACCGCGCCGTTTTCCCGGGGGGGCTCCTCATGCTGCCCGAGGCCCTGCGGCTGCACCTTCTGGGTTTCAACTCCATGCACGTTACCCGGATCGACTGGAGCGAGGAGCTGGGAAAGTTCGGCGTGTCGACTGAACCGCCGTTGCGCAAGGCCGAGACTCTCTTCGACGGCGTGGTCGTCGCCTGCCCGGCGCCGGTGGCGATGCGCATCGCCGAGCCGATCCGTCCTCTTCTCAATCCGGCCTTCGCCGAGAAAGCCTCGCGGGTGCGCTACACGCGGTGCTTCACCTTCATCGCCGCCCTGGAGAAGGTGGAACTGCCCGAGCCGTTCTACGGCTTGTACCCGCCGCAGACGGCCGATTCCACCCTCGCGTGGATCGCGTTTGAGGACCGGAAATGCCGGGGGCGCGCCGTGGAGAACTGGTCTTCCCTCATCGTTCACGCCACGCCTAAGGCGAGCGAACGCTACCTGGAGATGGACGAAGAGCGCGCCCTGAAGCGCGTCTACGAGGAAGCGCGGGCCGTCGTGCCCCAGCTGCCCGAGGAGTGGCGCTGGGCGCGCGCGAAACGCTGGGAGACCGCCCGGCTGGAAGACTCGGACCAAGTCGTTTCGCACGAGGAATATCCCGCAGCCATCGAAAACACGCTTGCCGAGTTCGTCGGCGACTACCGCGTCGGCGACGGCGTCGAGCAGGCGGCGCTGAGCGGCCGCAAGGGGGCGGATGCGCTGATGCAGAGGGTGTCGGAATAGGCGCGGGGGTAAGCGCGGGGCGAGTCGCGCCATGTGAAGGAGCGCCCGGACGGATGGTTCCTGCGGGAGATCTGCGAGAAAGGGCGCGTGTTGTATGAAGCCCCTCACCCGTGAGTGGATTGCCGGCGCCGAAGAATCGTCCGCCGCCCTCTCGACGGCGGAGAGGCTGCGTGCGCGGGTTCGCCAGAGTCTATCGCTCGAGAAAGAGCCTTAGCAAACGCAAGGAAGCGCAACTTGCCCGAGCTGCACGAACTGACGATCCATGAGGCCGCCGGAAAACTGCGCGCGGGGGAGTTCACGAGCGAGGGTCTCACCCGTGCCGTGCTCGGGCGAATCCGGGCCATCGAGCACAAGATCCAAGCCTACGTGACGGTCGATGAGGACCTTGCGCTCGAGATGGCGCGGCGCGCCGACGAACGACTGCGATCGGACGCCGCCTCCCAGCCGCCTCTCTGCGGCGTCCCTCTCGCCATCAAAGACAACATGTGCACGATCGACATGCCGACGACGTGCTCGTCGAAAATCCTGGCGAACTTCCGCCCGCCCTACGACGCCACGGTCGTCGAACGCTTGCGCGAGGCGGGCGCGGTTTTCCTGGGCAAGACGAACATGGACGAGTTCGCCATGGGATCG
>DATKZW010000483.1:0-9508 GCA_035527775.1 Sumerlaeia bacterium
CAGGATCAAACTCTCCGTTGGAAACTCGTATCAAACAGTCCAAAACGGACAGTTGATGACTCGTGATGCGTGTTCGGACCCCGCCCTCGAAGTCTTGGACTCGCGGGCTGGCCCGCGATTCCTTCCTTCGAAGATCGGGAAACCGGCGCGACCGCTTCAACGAGCGGACGCGCCCTCTTGACTAGGAGTACTCCATCTACCGCAAAAGTCGAGCCCGTTTTCTCCCGAGGGGTCGGGACAAGGCTTCTCCAAAGGATTGGAAAAGACGGACTTGGCTCTTGCCTCTCTATTCAGATGCCAAAGAACTTCCGCGGCTCAGGCCGCTCCTCCGCGGGGATGGACCCCCATCGGACTGCAAACAAGAATGATCACACCGGCCGCGCCCTTTTGTCAAGGGAATGTTTGCGGTTTTTTTCTCTTTTTTTTTCGCGCGCCGGCGCCCGAATCCCTTGACC
Organism: Sumerlaeia bacterium; assembly: GCA_035527775.1. GTDB lineage: Bacteria > Sumerlaeota > Sumerlaeia > UBA8349 > UBA8349 > DATKZW01. The sequence goes on from DATKZW010000483.1 coordinate 456, forward strand.
CCGCCGCCCGGCGCCCCTTTCATAGACGGGGCGCCTCCGGGGGCATGGCGGACAGACCATACGCCTCAGGGCGGGCTTGTCAAGCATTATCAGAGAAATATCTTTATGGCAGGCGCCCGCAGACGTATACTTTCGGCAATGCTGGCCCTCGAGACGGGTAGGGCGCGGACCGCCTCGCCCCTCTTTATGCGCAAGAAAGCGGGGCGTCCCGCAGACTGCCCCGAATGAAGAAGGACCGAACGATGGAAGCGCTGGCGGGGAACAAACTAGACGGGACCGGTCGGACGGCCCAAAGCCAGGACATCGCCGTGCTGCAGACTCGCTCGGCCGTTCTCGAGGTCTCGCGCGTCTTTGGCGCCGAGACGCTGTGCGACGCCTTGAACCGGCTCGCCGACTGCGGCTGGAACGCCGTGATTCTGCCCGGCTTCTTCGAGGGCTATCCGATCTTCAATTCCCAGGTTTGGGCCGACTACGGGATGCGGCGTCAGCATCCCAAGTTCGCCAAATGGGACCCTTTCGAGGCGGCTTTCGACGTGGCGTGGCGGCGGGGGCTTGACGTCCTCCTTTCGGTAACGCCTTACCTTGTGCAGTCCGCTCCCCGCAGTTGGCGCAAGGCCCCCCTGTTGCGCCACCACCCCAAGTGGGCGGCCCAACGCCATCCCAGTCGCAAGCGCCGCCTCTCTGAGGCGGCGCCGGCCGAGACCTTTTTCTGCCCCGTCAACCCCGATTACCGGCGTTTTCTGAGCGACACACTCCACGTTCTGTTGGAGGACTATCCCTTCCACGGCCTCCTGGTCGATCTGCGCCACTATCCCTTCTATTCCAGCGAAAGCGGCTATGTCCCATGGTGCTACTGCGGCGCCTGCCGGCAGGCGACGCTGGTGGACCTGGGTTTCGACCCGGCGGGTGTGGATTTCGCCCGCGAGCGATCCCTGGTCGAACGGTGGAAGGAGTGGCAAACCGAGCAGATGGACACGGCCTTGGCCTACCTGCGCGTCCGGGTCCTCAAGGCGCGGCGCACGATGCGCATCTTGGGCCTTCTGACCACCGATTCCGGTCTGGCCGACAATGTGCCTCGCCCTCTGCTCCACTGGAGAAGCTGGGTCGAACGCTCGCTTGTCGAGGCGCTCGTCATGGATCGCTATTCGCCTTTGCCCGCACAATTCGAGACCCAACTGCGCGCCGACATCGAGACTCTGCCTCGCAGTTCGCTTCTGATACCGATGCTGCCCCGAAAAGCCGAGAACCCGCAGGCGTTCCTCACGGTTTTCCACAGGGAACCGATCCCCGGTTTCGCCGCTCGATTCGAAGGTTGGGATCGGCCCGACTTCGACCCGCGCAACCGACTCTGTTTCGACGGCCCCGCGCGGCCCATGGAGTCCGACTCCATTCAGAGCATCTGCCTTCTCTTTAGGAGGATGAAGGCGATGGCGCCCCATCTCGAGGAGTTCGGCGCTTTCCTTGACGACCTGGCCCGCATTCTGCTCCGGGACGACGTGGCAATGCGGGTCGATCGCCTTCTCGTGGTTGCGGAGAATATCCGCGGTCTCTACGATAAGGCGCTCGCGGGGCAGGTGGACTTCGGCCCTAAGAGGGATGACGCCCTTCACGACCTTGATCTGGCGTGCCGGCTGGCGTACCTGGCGGGGTGCGACTTGACCGAGTAAAACCCCCGGCGCTTGAGTAGAGTAAGGCGCAGGCGCCTTGGGTAGAGTAAGGTGCAGGCGCCTTGGGTAGAGTAGGGCGCAGGCGCGGTGGCGGTAGGGATGGGGGTTGCTGTTTCCGGCGGCTTTCGCCTTTCGCGCCGGCGTCTCAATCCTTTCCGTGGCTTCGTTTCCTGCACCCCCTCATCAAACCGTGCGTGCGGTCTTCCCGCACACGGCTTTCGGAGTTCCTGTACATCGAGAGGCATGCGCGGTCGTGCCGGGGCGGGCTGTGGGCAGGCGATGAAGCCCCAAGGGGCCATAGAGCATGCCCGTGGGATAACGCAAGTGTCCCGGCCCAAGCCGCTGGCGCCGTCGCATCAGCCGCTTTCTCAGTCATTGCGCGGCGAAGTGGTTGAGTCGCGCCATGGCTTGCGGTGATGAAAGGGTGGCCCGACCAGACCCCGAGCTGGTGGGGTCTCGGGGACAACTACCCCGCCTATGGCCTGCAGTGGGACCACATTGTCGGCCGCGGCAGGTTCATCGAGAAGCTGAATCAGCACGTCGTCGCCACCGGCCAGGCCCCCGGTAACGTCCGCCTGCCCAGCGAAGCGGAGTGGGAATACGCCTGCCGGGCGGGAACGCAGACGCGTTTCTTCTTCGGCGATTCCCTGGCGGATAGCGAGTCTACGGACGCTCCCGCGGGAACGTTGCCGGGCAACCGGTCCGACTACATGTGGTTCCGGGGGAGCGCGAGCAGCAACGGCTCCCACGAGGTGGGCCTGAAGCTGCCGAACCAGTTCGGGCTCTACGTCATGAGCGGCATCGTTTTCGAGTGGCGCCAGGACGCGTACCATGACACTTACGCAGGGGCGCCTCGGGACGGCTCCGCATGGGAAACCCAATCCCCCCATCCGTTTGCAGTGGTCCGCGGAGGCTGTTGCCATGACCCCGCGAGCGAGTGTCGCTCCGCGGCTCGCTGCATCGGTTTTGCCCCCGGATCTGGGTACACCGGGTTCCGTGTCGTGTTCGCTCCGTAAGCGCGCGGCGCGCGGCTCCTTCGCATCCCCTGTCCAAGGGCGTTCTGATTCCTTGCCGCGGCGGAGAAGTCTCCTTGCGAACGGCTTCCCGCGCGCCCATGCACGCCGCGTCCTTCCGCCCGCGTCGCCGGCGCGCGACAATCGGCAGAGAACCCATTCACGGTCGCCGTCTCGCAGTTCGCCCGCGCCTGCGCCAAGGAATGCCTCGGGCCGCGGGGACCGGCATCGAACGCCGATGTGGGCGTGAAATGACTTGCGCTCCAGCGAGAAAGAGGGCCCAATCCCCTCGGCGGGAGCGAGGCGGCGGACCCGGGAGCGCGCGGGCCGGGAGCGCGGGCTGCGGCGACAGCAAGCGCCTTGTGGCAGAATCAGATCTAGGGCCGTGGAACAGAGAGGGGGGGGCGCCGTGTATAACGGGACGAGGCTGCTGCGACGGTCGACCGTCTATGCCGCCGCTTTCTGCGCGCTGACGACAGTCGCCACAGTCGCCGCGGATGACCAGTTGCAGTGGGGGCGGCAATACTCAAGAAACATGACCTCGGAGGAGCGCGGTCTGCCGGAGACGTTCGACCCGGCGACGGGGAAGAACATCAAGTGGTCCGCTCCTCTTGGCACGCAGTCGCATGGCTCGCCGGTCGTGGCCCGCGGCAGGGTCCTGGTGGGCACGAACAACGGCCACCCGCGCGATCCGCGGCAAACGGGCGACCGCGGCGTCTTGATGTGTTTCGACCAGGCCGGCGGAGAACTCCTCTGGCAACTCGTCGTTCCCAAGCTGGAAAACGACCCGTACGCCGACTGGCCGGACATCGGCATCACGTCCCCGCCCACGGTTGAAGGCGACCGGGCCTATCTCGTGAGCAACCGCGGCGAGGCGCTTTGCCTGGACCTCGCAGGCATGGCTGACGGCAATCAGGGACCGTACCTGGACGAGGGGCGACACATGGCTCGGGACGACGCCGCCCCGACGGACGTCGGCGAGAGGGACGCCGACATTATCTGGCTCTACGACATGCGCGCCGAAGTCGGCGCGCGGCCACACGACGCGGCGAACTGTTCGATCCTCGTGGACGGGCCGTTTCTCTACGTCTGCACTTCCAACGGGGTCGACGATACGCACAAACGCGTGGCCGCTCCCGATGCGCCGAGCGTCATCGTGCTCGACAAAGCGACGGGGCGCTTGGTGGGGAGAGACGGCGCGGGAATCGGACCGCGCATCATCCACAGCCTGTGGTCGTCGCTCTCGCTCGGCGAGGTGAAGGGTCGAACGCTGGTCTTCTTCGGCGGCGGCGACGGCGTCTGTTACGCCTTCGAGGCGCTGAAGGCCGCGCCCCCCAACGATCGTCCGGTCGAGTTGCGGACCGTTTGGCGGTTCGACTGCGACCCTTCCGCGCCGAAAGACAACCCGCTTCAATACCAGGACAATCGTCGTGAGGGGGCGAGCAACATCAGCGGCATGCCCGTCTTCCACAAAAACCGCGTCTATGTCGCCGCCGGCGGGGACGTGTGGCACGGCAAGCGGCAGGCCTGGCTGAAGTGCATCGATGCAACGAAGACCGGCGAGATCACGACGGGCGGAGAAGTGTGGTCCGCGCCGCTGGAGCGCCACTGCATTTCCACGCCCGCCGTCCGGGACGATCTCGTTTACATCGCCGACTGCGGCGGGCAGGTGCGGTGCCTCGACGCGGACACCGGTCAGCCATACTGGACGCACGAGATGAGCGGCGAGATCTGGGCGTCGACGCTCGTCGCCGACGGGAAGGTGTACGTCGGCTCGCGGCGCGGCGATTTCTGCATCCTGGCCGCCGGCAAGGAGAAACGAGCGCTCGCTTCGGTCGATCTCGGGAGTCCGATGGACGCCACGCCCGCCGCCGCCGGAGGGACGCTCTACATCGTCACAATGAGCCGCCTGTACGCCGTGCAGGAAGATCAACGTTGATAATGTCTCGCGTAGCGAACAACGAGACTCCTCGCCCGATGCTCCTTGACATGCCCTGCGAGGAACTGCGCAGTTTGGGCTTCCGATTTCGGCCCGGCAAAATCCCCTGTTGACAGACAAGAGACCAGCCTGTAGAAGGTCAGATGGCCTTCCCGTCGGGGCGTGGCGCAGTTGGGAGCGCGCAGCGTTCGGGACGCTGAGGTCGCCGGTTCAAGCCCGGCCGCCCCGACCAGTCAGGCGGCTCGCCGACCTTCGCGGCCCCCCGCGAGAGGCTTTCGCGAGTCGTCCAGTTCCCCGAGCGGGGTCCCCCGCCCGCATGTTTCTCTACACCACCCTCGTTCAGCGAGCGATTGAAGACATGACGCGGAGCGTCAGGCCTTTGCGCCACGTCGATCCGCGCCGCTTGGCCGTGATGGCGGGGCCGCGAGCCTGCCGGACGCACAACGGCGGGCTGGCTCAGTGCTACGGTCTCCGCCAGCCGGAGAAGGAGGATTTTACTTACTGGTACGAACCGCGCACCCGGCGCGTCGTGCGCGTGACGCCCTGGGGCCGCCACGAAAACACGCGCGTGACGCTCCACGGGGTCGAGATGCTTTACCTGATCCTGCTGCGCCTTCCCCGGCTTCTCAGCCATGACCCCGTCGGAACCATCGTCCATGAACTGATCCACATCAGCCCGCATTTCGACGGGCGACTGCGTCAGATGCGTCACGGCCGGAGGTTCGACGCGGTCGTCAACGAGTGCGTCCGCCTGTGGAAGCGGGCGGGGGACCCATGCCTGGCGGCTTCGCTCAGAATGAGTCTCGAAGCGTTAGTGGCTCGGTGGGGGAGCCTTGTGGCGCATTCGTTCGGCCCGCCCTTCGTCTCGCCGCGGCTGTGTCCCGTCAAGGACCCCGCTCCCTTCGACGCGCATCCTGATTTCCGCCGGAAACGCCTGGTATGCGCCCCGGACGCTCTGGAGGTCGTCGCGGGCAAATGGACCCTGGAGAACGTCCCGTCCCACCTCACTGAGAGAGACCTGGTATACCGAGTCTACACGACCCAAAGCGCACGGAGGATTTCGGCGACGGCCGTTCGGCACGCCAAATCCCTAGACTCTCGATGTCGAACTCCAATGGGCTGAGCACGGAAGAAGCCTCCCCCAAAGGCGCAGAGGCGCCAAGAGGCTCAGAGGTCCGTCCGATCCGCTCTATCCGTCGGATCCGTGTTCGATGGAATCACGGCCAATGGAACACGGATCCGACGGATAGAACGGATCCTGCGGATTGATGCCGAGCATGGGCTTGACCGGCACGGCAGCAAGGGGATGTCCAAACTCCGGACGCGGAACTCAGAACTCTGGACTTCGAACCCCGATGAGTTGAGAACGGAAGAGGCCTCCCGCAAAGGCGCAAAGACGCCAAGACGCGCGGAATCCGTCCGATCCGTTCTATCCGTCGGATCCGTGCTCGATGGAATCACGATCAATGGAAGACGGGTCCGACGGACAGAACGGATCATGCGGATTGATGCCGAGCATGGGCTTGACCGGCACGGCAGCAAGGGGATGTCCAAACTCCGGACGCGGAACTCAGAACTCTGGACTTCGAACCCCGATGAGTTGAGAACGGAAGAAGCCTCCCCCAAAGGCGCAGAGGCGCCAAGGGGCGCGGAATCCGTCCGATCCGCTTCATCCGTCGGATCCGTGTTCGATGGAATCACGGTCAATGGAAGACGGGTCCGACGGATAGAACGGATCCTGCGGATTGATGCCGGTTTTCTGCCGCCGGGCCTCGTAGAACAAGATGGCGGCCGCGGCGGCGACGTTGAGCGAGGCGATGACGCCCCGCTGCGGCACACGGACCAAGCCGTCGCAGATTTCGAGGAGCGGAGGACTGATCCCCGCGCCTTCGCTGCCGAGAACGATGGCGGCGGGCCGGCGGAAGTCGCAGGCCGCGCACTCTTGGCCCGCTTTCTCGCTCGCCCCCAGGATCCTGACCCCAAGCGCGCGGAGTTGCGTCGCCAGATCGGCCAGATCGCCGACGCGCGCGATGGGAAGGCGATTGACCGCGCCGGCGGACGCCCGCGCCACCATGCTGGTCACCTCAACCTGCCGGTCCTCGCCGATGAAGACTCCGTCGACGCCAAGCGCTTCGGCGGAACGCACGATGGCGCCGAAATTGAAGGGGTCCTGAATGGCGTCGAGGATGACAAGGGTGACGGCATTCGCCGAAGCCGTGTCTGCCGACAGGCAGGAGGACGCCGGCGCCTCGGCCTCGCCGACCGGCGTTCCCCGAGCGGAGGCGCCCGCGGGGGCTGCCGGCGTCCCGCCGCGATCGATCCTCGACAGGATCTCCGAGGCGTCCGCGTACGGGAACGGCGGCATTTTCGCCAGATAGCCCTGGTGCTCGGCGACGTGGCAGAGCTGGGTCAGCCGCTCCGCCGATTCCACGCGGACCGCGGCGCCGCGCTTCTCGGCCAACTCGCGCGCGTTGCGAAGCTCTCCGGAAGGAAGCCCCTCGGACAGAACCAGCTCGATCGGCGTCCAGCGCCCGGCCTCGAGGATCTCGCGAACCGCGTGGCGGCCCCAGATCCAGCATCGCTGGTGGCTGCCCAGGAGCTTCTCCCCGCTCTTGTTCCTGCGACTCTTGCCCCGTTTGGATGGCGTCATGAGTCGTGACATCCTCCTTTCGGGTCGGAAGAGAGCGTCGTGCGGCGGGGGACGGAACGATCTCTCCCCGAAGGCGCCGCGCCCCCGATTCCCCCTCACGCGCCCTGCGCAAAGGTCCGCAGACGTTGGCGCAACGTCTTGCCCAGGCGACGGGCTTCCTCGATCCGCTTTGGGGCGTGTGCGAAAGGGAGGAAAGGGCTGTATAGTGGCCCGGGCATCCTGCCCGTGGATGCCTCTACAGACACATGGGTGGCGCGCCCATGCCACGATTTTTCGTATTCTTACAGGGTCGTTTCGGACACGCCCACAGCCCTGCCGGACCGGCGCGACCCGTCGGTCCGTCGCTATCCTCCCCACAGCCCCCAACGCCCGTCAAGCGCAATCCCTCTTATGGGGCCCGCAACGCCCGCATGAGACGCCCGGAAAGCTGGCCGGCTTCACGGGTCGCGCTCCGTGCGGCTGTTCCGCCGTGATCCGATTTCAGGGATGGACAGATTTCGGCAGATCTTTCTCGCCAGATTGTTCGGGATCTCCGTGTGGCGCGGAATGGCCTCGATCCACCCCGTCCGCGGATTGGCCCACAGGGAACGCGACAGACCTCCCGGGGCAAGCCGTACCACTTTCAGCGCATAAGCGCCGGCTTTATAAAGCGCGCCTCGACTGCGGATAGAGGGCTTCGTTGTCACGCGCCCACTCGCCCCGGACGCGCCCCGCCTCATATCCGGTTCCTGTTCGTCTCCGGTTCCTGTTCGTCGGCCGGCTTCTGTTTGCCGGCCGGCGCCTTGGGATTGGGCTTCCTCCGGACTCCGCCTCGCGACGACGCCCTTGCCCTTCTCCTCGCGCTTCAACTCCGCGAACGCCTGTGCACAGGTCTCCCACCTCCTAGCTGCCCCGCACACACGCTCGGCATCAGCGGCGACGCACAGCGCCGTCCGTTGAATGCTGTTGTTGGGCTGCCCTTTGGCACGGTAAGAGTTCTCTTCCCGGAAGCTTCGGCTCCAAGCAGTTCTTATTAGGTGTCTTGGGCCGCGGACGAGTCACGTTCTGCGAAACCGAACTGCGCCTCGCAACCGTCTTTCTTACATACCGCCTTTTCCATTCCAATTGGGCGTTTGAACCGAGTCCCGCCGCACTTCGGGCAAGCAAAGTGATCACGGAAGACCTTGAACTCTTCCCACCGAGCCTTTTCGTCACCTGTGGAGCCATCGCCGTAAGGACCGTCTTGAAAGTGACTGCCAAAGTTTTCGATTGCTCCCTGCTGAAGACTTGTGAGGAAGCGGTTATTGACGCCGGGCACCAAAGGCGGGGTATGGCCTTGATCGCGCAGGTTCCCCGCGAGCGCATCCGCGAGCTCGCTACGCTCGTAGGAGAAAGCCCTGTCGACGGGCCGGATGCGGAGATTGACACCGAAGTCTCGGCAAAGCCCGAGCAGCCATTCCTCTTCGGCTTGGCGCATCTCATTGGCTGCAGATTCGCCCTCATGCCACCGGGCCTCGATCATGGCCTCCGTGACTCTGTGGTCGAGAAAGCGCGGTCCGAAACCGGGATCGAGACGGCTGATCCGCTTGTAGTGCCAGTTTCTGTCGCCGAGCTGGTCCTTCAGGTAGATGAAGAATCGCTCGTCATGCGTCGTGACGATGAGCTGGAAGTCCGTGAACTCCTTGGCCAGCATTGCCGCAATCGTGCGCCGATGGTCGGCGTCGTATGAGGTCACGATGTCATCGAGTGCGATGATCGGCGCAGCGGGGTTGAACCGCTTGATCGCGGCCAGGCGCAAGGCAAGT
>DATKZW010000484.1:0-7164 GCA_035527775.1 Sumerlaeia bacterium
GGGCGGGACACTCGAGAATCACGCCCTAGAACATTGTGAAGACATCCGCGCCCCCGCGCGCGGACCCCGTCCGCGGCCTCTTGCCGAAGTCAAAAGGCCCTCTAACCATGGGGTGGCGGGGGCGAGTGTGTCAAGAGAAGAAAACGGGAATCCGGTTCCAGAGCTTGCGAAATGGACTTCCTTGTGGCGCCGGCATCTCGCCGCTCCGACGGCGGGTCGGCGGTCGTTTTGCCACCGCTCTGCCGGCCTTTTTCGTGGACAGGCCGGCCCGCAAAAACTACGCTGGCGTTTCTGCCAGCGCCGGCCGCCGACCCGCTTCAGAAAGGAGTGCACGCTCTTGGACGATCTTGAAGAAGGCAAGGAGCTCCGATTGGATTTCCAGAAGGCGGCTAGAGTCGCCGCCGCCTCGGGGGACGTTCTGCCCGTCGCGGTTCAGAACGCCGACACGGGCGAGGTGATTCTCGTGGCTTACGTCAACGAGGCGGCCCTCCGCCACTCGATCGAAACGCGCAACGCCACCTTCTGGAGCGCCTCGCGCCGGGAGTTGTGGGAGAAGGGATCGACCTCGGGCGAGACGTTCGAGCTGCTCGAAGTGCGGGTCAACTGTGAGCAGAACTCGTTGCTTTACATTGTCCGCCCGCGGCGAGGCAACATCTGCCACACCAGGAACCAGGCCGGCCGGCCCCGCAATTGCTTCTACCGCCGCCTTGACCTCGAAACGGGCGAACTGGAGAACCTGGATCCCTGAGGAGGTTTTTCGCACACGCTCTGAGGTCAGGCTGGGGGCGGAGCAGGGCTCCGTGGAGTCGGAGGGACAGGGGCGCCTCCATCCGAGGCCGGATCGAGGACGCGGGGCTCAGACCACTTCGCCTCCGGGACGTAGTAGCAGTTCTCCTCGCACCAATCGGGATGGGGAGGGCGGACGAACAGCTCGCGAAAGGGGCTTTCGGCGAACGAAACGAAGTCGTGCTCGTCCTTCACGGAGAGCGCGAAGGCGTAGCGGCCCGGATTGAGGGAAAGGGCCCCGATCGTCACGTCCACCGATCCCGTCCCCTCGAGAACGTCGACGTTCCAATCCGCTTTGCGACTTCTGAGAACAATGACCGACGGCCCGTCGTGGGCCGAGGCGGTGAGGACCAGCGTGGGCCGGCGCAACGGCTCTTGGCAGGCGTAATGGAGTCGAACGGCGATCGGGTCGCCCAAGGGGATCTCGGAGACCGGTTCGCCCGCGGCGTTTCGGAACTCGAGATCGCAGGAACAGGCGGAGTGGGACTCCGTGGAGGCGGCCAGTCCCTTCCTCTCTCCTCTCCGCGATTCACTCAAACTCCGGAGGCTCTGTTCCTGGATGCTCTGGGTATAGGCGGAGATGACGGTCGCGATGTCGCCTTGGGTATGGATCCTGCCGTGGTTCAGAAAGACACCCTCCATGCAGGAACGGCGGATGGCCCACATATCGTGCGAGACGAGGACGACGACGGTTCCCTCCTCGCGCAGCTCGCGAATGCGCCCGTGACAGCGGGCTTGGAAGCGCGCGTCTCCGACGGCGAGCACCTCGTCGACCAGGAGAACGTCCGGGCGGACTTGCGCGGCGACGGCGAAGCCCAGGCGGACAAACATCCCCGACGAATAGCGCTTCACCGGGGCGTCGATGTAGTCGCCGATCCCGGCGAAATCGACGATGTCGTCAAAGTACTCGCGGATCTCCGACCGCTTCAGCCCCAGGATCGATCCGTTGAGGTAGACGTTCTCTCGTCCCGTGAGTTCCGGATGGAAACCCGCTCCGAGGGCGATAAGGGCCGAGACGGTTCCGCGGACTCGGACGTGACCGCGGTTGATGTGAGTGATGCCCGACAGGATTCTGAGGACCGTTGTCTTCCCCGACCCGTTTGGCCCGATGATGCCAAAGCTCTTTCCCTCTTCAAGGCGGAACGAAACGTCCTGAAGCGCCCAGAACTCGTTTCTCGTCGGGTCGCGTCCGATCAGCCTGGCCGCCAAGCCGCGGAAGCGGTTCGACCCGTACATCCGGTCGTACTTCTTCCAGACCCCGTCAAAAACGATGCGTTCCATCCTCTACACCACGTCCGCGAAGTAGCGTTCCTCGTGTTTGAAGAAAGAGTAGCCCGCGACGAAAAGGATCAAGGAGCATCCGGCGCCGTAGATCACGTGATGCTCCCACGGCGAGCGGCCGTTGAGAAGAGCCAGGCGGATGCCGTCGAGGATTCCGGTGAGCGGATTGAGAATGATGAGCGTCGTAGCCCGCCCGCCGGCGACGGCCGCCAGAGGGTACAGGACCGGTGTCAGGAACATCCAGAGGAACAGCGCCAGATTTACCAGATGCGACATGTCCCGGAAGTAAACCTGAAGGGCGGACACGAAGAACACCACGCCCATGGCGAAAAGCACAAGGGCGGCAAACAGGAGGGGAACCCACAGCCAAGCGACGTGAGGGCCGAACACGTAGTCGCTCGTCTCGGCGTACCGCTGCCAATACGGGAAGTGGTCAGCCACGCGCGGAACGAGGTGGGAGTGAGCGAAAGCGGCGAGAACGAACATAGCGAAGGCGACGGCCCAGTCCACCAGGTTCGTCAGGACCGATGAAATGGGCAGCACTTCGCGCGGGAAGTAGACTTTGGTTACCAGGTCCATGTTCGTGACAAGCGCGGTCGATCCGTTGGCCACCGCCCTCTGGAAGAACGTCCAGAAGGTCAGCATGCAAAGAGCGTAAACCGGAAAGGGACACGGAAAGGGAACGGCCTCGTTCAGGCGTGTTCGCACGAACAGATAGGTGAAGACGGCGGTCATGGCGGCGGGCGTGATGACAGCCCACCCGATGCCGACGACGGACTGCTTGTAGCGGGCGCGGACGCCGCGAAGGGTGAGGGCATAGAGCAGGTAGGCGTTCTGCCAGAGTCTCAGCAGGTGCAGGGGGAGGCGCAGATCGAAGATGAAAAAGCGCCGGAAGAACTGAGGCAGGCGCGATTCATCCTCGACGACTGTCAACTCCGGCGTGGTTATTCCCCGTCTTTCTGACATTCGCCTTTTTCCCTCTCCGTTGACGCGTCCAGCCCTTATGCAAGAAAACCCGCATTCTTCATAGACTTTTCCTCAGCCGCGCCGGAATGTTCACTCCCTCGCATCGGCGAAGTTGAGGTCAATCCGTAAATCCAGTTCCTTCTTCAAGCGTGGCGCGATCCAGGCATGGGCCTCCAGTAGAGCTCGCCGAACGAAGAAGTGCCCCCCCCACGATGCCGACTCCCAGGGCGAGGTCAAGCAGCCAAGATACTCATACGCTCCCATTCGGGGATCAACGAACAGAATCCTCGACACGTCCGGAATGAACTCCCCCGGGTAAACAGTGACCGCGTCACGGCGCTTCGAGGGGAGAAAGAACAGATCCGGATCGCGGCTGAAGACATAGTCGGCGCTGAAGCCGTGGCGCGACACGTGTCTGTCGAGCAGCCCTACGGGATCGATCGAATCCCAGTGCGGGGCGCAGTACATGAGCTCCCCCATGTTGTGATGAAACAGCGTCAGGCGCGCCTCACGCGCCCCGCCCGCCTCACGCGTCCCAGCGGCTTCGGCGACGGATTCAAGAGCCCGGCCCACTCGCGGGTACATGTCGTTCGCGCGGTTGTTGCCGCGCAGGAGGCCGAGATAACTTTCAGACTCGCGAAGCACGGAACCCGCCGTGCGAGCCAGAGCGGCGGCGAAGAGCAGCGCCCCGACTCCCGCCAGCACGCCCGCCGCGCGACGCGCAGCACGCGCCTCGCGCGCCCCGCTCCGTGAGTGTGGCGCAGCCGCCCTCGGCTGTGACTGCAGCTCAGCGGCGACGCTCGCGAGGAAACCGATGGCCACAAGGCCGGGGGCGACGAGCGTCAGCCAGAAAGTTTGCCCGAAAGGATAGAGGAAACGGTGGGCGTAGCCCATCAGCATGTGAAAATGGGCGAAAAACGCGATGCAGAGGACCGAAGCGAGGACCGTGAGGGACAGAAGAATCCCCAACGACGAAGACTCCCCGGATCCGAAAGTGTGGCACAGTCGCCCCCGGCTGTGAAGGGTGAGACGCCCGGGGCCCCACGCCGCCGCGCCAACGCGCCTCACGCGCCCCGCGCGCCTTGTCCCGACCCAGCTCGCCGAGCCCAATGCCACGGCCGCCGCCCCGGCCAGAGGAAGCCAGGAATCGCGCAAGTATCTGTAGACTTCGTGTTTCGAGGGAAGGTAAGTGAGCAGGCGCCCCGCTCCCGGTTTCGATGCGCTGCCCGCCTTGGCGTAAAACGTCGTTGGAAGGAAGCTGCCGAAATAGACCCACCGGGCGACGAAATACACGGAGCCGGGCAGAACGAATCCGAGGACAAGAACTCGGAGAAAGGATCGGCGCTTCTCCGGCGGCAACGCCCATCCCACGCCGGCGCCGACCACCAATGCCCAAAGAGCGCCCTCAGGCCGTGTCATGCCGAGGAGGAGAAAGCCCACGGCCAAGGCGTAATGCCACCGTCGGGCGGACCCGTCGGGCGAATAGACAATCCGGAGAGCGACGGCCGCCAGTGCGGTCAGAAGAGCGGCGAACAGCATCGTTTCCATGCCGGACATGGCGTGGACGGCCCCCGCAGGGACCGACAGGTACAGGGCGGCGACGAGAAAGGGGACCCCCGCCCGTCCCGCGGAGGGCGATCGAGCGTTGCACAACGTCTGCGCGCCCCAGAGAACCGCCCCCGCCGCCGTTGCCGCCAGGACGAGGCCCAGGATCTTCCAGCCAACCAAGGGATCGAAGCCTAACAGCCCGAAAACTGCCGAGATCAGGACGGCCAGAAAGGAAGTGTACCCCTCGACGGGTCTCGCCGCCTCCTGCTGAGCCGCCGCGGCGTTCTCCGGGACGGGAGCGAGGTTCCAGCGGAGCGTGCCGTTGTGGGCCAGCCTCTCCCCGAAACGGTAAGTGATGAAGGCGTCATCGATCTTGAGATCTCGAAAGGTCCAGCAATTCAGGAGGAAATAGGCGGAGGCCGCGGCCAGGGTGAGGACGCACGCCGCCGTCGCCAGCCGCAGCCAAGGCGCGACGGGTTTCCTCGGAGAGTCGTTCAGGGAGGTCTCAGCGCCGCAAACCATCGTATCTCCCGATGGGTCCTCGGGGAGACTCAGACGAATCTGAGATGCGCCTGTTTTCCCGGCGCGCCGACGCCATTTCCAGAGTCCCGGGACCCACACTACTGTGGCACAGCCGCCCCGGCCGTGAGCGGCCTGGAATCGGGCGCCGGCCGGGGAAGGTTGGGCGCTCCCGATGCAGAGAACCCCAATCTCATCGCGACAGAGGGTCTGCGGCAGTTGCCGACCCGCGCCATCTTGGCCCGCGCGTTCCGTTCGCGTCAAGCCCGGTCTTTGCCCCTTTCAGACCGCAGGGGCCGCAATTCGAGGTCGCAAGGGCTCCAGTGACGCCGTGCGGGAATCGCCGCCGGAGGACGCCCGCGGGTAAGATTCCTTTGCTGGACGAGCGCCTTCACGCCGAAACGGCCCGTCGTCCTCATTGCCGATTATCCTAACGGAAGGTGAGAAAGAAATGTACGCCTCACAGAGTGACATCGAAGACCGCTTGGATCCCAAACACCTCATCGAGTTGGCCGACGACGACGGCGACGGGACGCCGGATTCGGCCGTGATCGACGCGGCCATCGCCGATGCGGACGGCCTAATCGACAGCTATCTGAACGTGCGCTACGACGTTCCCCTGGCGACCGTCCCCGCGCTGGTGAAGAAGCTGAGCGCCGACCTGGCCGTCGCCGCGCTCTTCGCCCGCCGCCGCGAGGCCGCATCGCCCACGCACGAGAAACGGGCGAGAGAGGCGACGGCCTTGCTCCTCGCCCTTGGCAAGGGAGACGTCCTCCTAGCTGGCGTCTCGCAGGGAGGGGCCAAGGGGACGCCGGAGAGCACCACCAAAGACGACCCCAAGGTCTTCGGCCGCGACTCGTTGGAAGTCTACTAGCCCGGCGCCAGGAGCCGCTCTTGCGCACCTTTCCCTGGGAAAAAACTTGACATCGCGCGCGCGTCGAACTATCTCGTGGGGGGCCAATTCAAGGCGTCTGGACAGGGCTTCGCCCCAGTCCGGCCCGCTGAGTTTTGCCGGCGGCCTTCCGGGCGCGATGGAAAGTCGGCTTGGGAAAGATCCTCCAACGCTACGTTCTCCGCGAGGTTCTGTCGCCAACGTTGTTGGCGCTTGGGACGCTGACCTTTGTGTTGCTCGTGCGCATGTTGTTTAGCCAGGCCGACGAATTGGCCGGCGCCATCACTCTCCCAATCCTCACCCGTTTCATCTGCTACGGCCTTCCCACGCTGTTGACGCTAACGATCCCCATGGCCATTTTGACCGGCGTCCTTCTCGGAATCGGCCGCATGACGGTCGACAGCGAGATCAAGGCCTTCCGAACCCATGGCGTCAACCTCTTTCCCGTCTTCACCCCGATCCTCGTCGGCGGCTTCCTCGCATCATTGATCGTGCTTTACAACAGTCTCTATTTCGGCCCCCAGATGCTGACGCGCAGTTTTCTTCTCCTCGACCGGCTGAAATTCGACTTGATCGCGTCCATGGAGCCCGGGCGATTCTGGGACATGAGCTCCCAAGGCGTCGATATCGTCCTCCATTTCGATAAGAAGAACCCGGAAACAGGATCTCTCGAAGGAGTCTATCTTTGCGCCGAAGGCGGATTCGACGATCTCCAAGGCAACGGAAAGAAGAGCGGGAAGAGCAGAGAGAAAAAGCAAGAGAAGCCAGAAGAAGAGGGTTCGAAGACCGAAGAGCGCCCCGAACCAGGGACGCCCAAGGAAGGGGACTGGCGCGACCAGGCCCGCCATTTCGCGGGGGACGAGAAAGTCACAGACGCGAGATTGGATTTCGAAGACACGGGCGCTTGCACGGTGGAGTTCTGGATGCGCACAAGCGCTTCGGGTTCATCCATCACGGCCGTTGGCTTGGCAGGGGAAGACGGGGACGAAGCGGGACCCTCGATTCAGCTGGGCATGGACATGGAAGGCCGGCTGCTGTTCGCTCCCGATGCGAAAGGGCGCGCCCTGCCCGGAGTGGCGGCGGCCGACCGTTCCATCAATGATGGGAAGTGGCACTACGCGGCGGTTGCGGCGGTCTCTCCGAACGCTTGGCAAGTGTACTTGGACGGCGAC
>DATKZW010000485.1:0-14855 GCA_035527775.1 Sumerlaeia bacterium
TCTGGAAGATGGATATGGACATAGTGGATCATCAGTCCGTGACGATCGAGTTCGAGGACGGCTCGACGGCGACGCACAACATGGTGGGCGGGACGGCGCGTCCGTCGCGCGCCATCCATCTCATCGGCGCGTCCGGCGAGATCCAAGGCGTCTTGGAGGAGAGCCGCTTCGCGATCCGCCACGTCGATCTGCGTCCCGGTCGCGAGTACTCGGAGGAGGTCGTTGATCTCAACGCGCAAGGCGACCTCGGAGGCGGCCATGGCGGCGGGGATGAGCGGCTCGTCGCCGATTTCGTCCGCGTGTTGCGCGGCGAAAAGCCCTCGCTCTCGACCACGTCGCTCGAAGATTCCGTGCACGGACACCTCATCGGGTTCTGCGCGGATCGCGCGATGGAAGAAAGGAGAGTCGTGGAGGTCGACCTGCAAGGGCTTCTTGCTCCGCAAGAACCGCGAGAGTTCGGCCCGCACTGCGGGGATTGGGGGGAGACGTGAAGCGAACGCGTTCGTTCAGAACGCGGAACGCGTTTCTCGAAAGGAGGAGTTTTTGAGCATGCAGCAAATCCCCATTGCAGAGGAAATGATCCAAGGAGCGGTCTCGTTCGAAGTCGGCGACGGCTGGATCAAGCCCTGGCGCCTGAGATTCGGCGAGCGGCGCCTGCATCACGACTCCCTCGTCGGCATCGCGGAGACGTGCGCCGGCGTGCGGCTTCGGTTCCGCACGACGTCACGGGTGATCCGCCTCGACGTCGCGCCGGAGAAAACGGAAGGAAACCGGCAATTCGACCTGACGATTGGCGGCGAGCTGATCCGCACGGTCGAGGCGCCGCCGGGCGGAGCGCAAGCCGCGTTTGAGGGCTTGCCGGCGGGAGAGAAAACCGCGGAGATCTGGCTTCCTCAGGTGCATGGCGTCCGCCTTCGCCGTCTTGTTGTCGAGGAGGGCCATGGCGTCTCGGCGATCCCGGACCAGCGCCCCCGGTGGATCGCCTACGGCAGTTCGATCACCCACTGCGGCGCGGCCCACAGCCCCGCGCGGACTTGGCCGGCGACGGCCGCGCGCCGGCGCGATCTGAATCTGACCTGCCTCGGCTACGGCGGGAATTGCCAATTGGAACCATTGGTCGGCATGATGATTCGCGATCTCCCGGCGAATCTCATCTCCTTGAAGGTGGGCATCAACGTCCGCGGCTCTCTCGCGGAGCGCACCTTTAGGACGGCTCTGATCGGAATGGCGCGCATCATTCGCGAAAAACAGCCGACCACCCCGATCGCCGTCATTTCGCCCATCGTCTCGCCGCCTCACGAAAGCGCGCCGGCCTGGGAGGGCGGCTTGACGCTTCGGCGGATGCGCGAGGAGCTCGAGGACGCCGTCGCCCGCATGAGGGATTATGGCGACGACAACGTTCACTACTTCAGCGGTCTCGATCTTCTCGGCGAGGATCTCGCCGACAGGCATCTCGCCGACGGCGTCCACCCCGACGGCGACGGATACGAGATCATGGGGCGGAACTTCGCCGAGAGGATCTTCCCGCGCGTTTCGCTCGGCGACCGCTGACGGCGAGGGATTCTCGCGGGACTGGGGCAGCCTCGAGCGGCCCAAACGCATCCTTGACCATGCCAGGGAACTCAACGAGCGCTTGGGGGCCGTCGTCCAACCCTGAGAAAGAAGGGAAAACACTATGCTCAAGACCAGACTGCTGCAACCCGACATTCTCGCCGCTCTGGGCCGATCCGGTCACGGCTCGCGCGTTCTGATCGCCGACGGCAACTATCCTTTTTCGACCGGGTCCCCGCCCACGGCGGAGAAGGTCTTTCTCAACCTCATGCCCGGCGTCGTGAAAGTGACCGACGTTCTGAAGGCGCTTGTCGAGACAATCCCCATCGAGGCGGCCGCGGCGATGACGCCGCCGGACGGCGCGCCGCAACCCATTCACGCCGAATTCCGCGAGATTCTGCCCAACGGAATCGAGTTGGAGGAACTCAAGCGGTTTGAGTACTACGAGAAGGCGAGATCGGCGGACACGGCCCTCGTCGTCGCCACGGGCGAGGAACGGCGCTTCGCCAACCTCCTTCTGACGATTGGGGTGGTGAAGAGGGATGCGGCGCGATAGCGGCTGTTGCGGGCCGAACCGAGAAAGGAAGAACGATGAAAGCCCTCGTCCTCAAGGAGTACAATCATTTCGAATGCGAAGACGTCCCCATGCCCGAGATCGGAGAGAACGACGTTCTGATCGAGGTCAAGGCGTGCGGCGTCTGCGGCAGCGACGTCCACGGCATGGACGGCTCCACGGGCCGCCGCCGGCCGCCCATCATCATGGGACACGAGGCCTCGGGGGTCATCGCCGACGTCGGCGCCGGGGTCTCCGAGTGGAAGAAGGGCGACCGCGTCACTTTCGACTCGACCGTCTACTGCGGCGCGTGCTGGTTCTGCCGCCGCGGCGAGATCAACCTCTGCGACAACCGGCGGGTCCTTGGCGTGTCGTGCGACGACTACCGCCGGCATGGCGCCTTCGCCGAATACGTCGCCGTCCCGCGGCACATCTTGTACCGCCTTCCCGACGCGACGACCTTCGAGCAAGCCGCCATGGTCGAGGCGCTCTCGGTCGCCGTTCACGCGGTCGAACGCACGCCGATTGCGCTCAATGACACGGCCGTCGTCGTCGGCGCGGGCATGATTGGCCTTCTTGCGATTCAGGCCCTGCGCGCGGCGGGCTGCGGCGCGATCCTTGCCGTCGACATCGACCAAGGCAAACTCGACCTCGCATGCCGGCTCGGCGCGGATCTCGGACTCAAAGCGGATGCGTGCGACGTCGCCGAGGAAGTCCGGGCGCGCACCGGCGGGCGCGGGGCCGACATCGCCTTCGAGGTCGTCGGCGTGACCGCCGCTCTGAGAACCGCCGTCGGCTCGCTCCGCAAAGGCGGCGCGCTCACCCTCGTCGGCAATCTCTCGGCCACGGCGGAGCTTCCCCTCCAAGCCGCCGTGACGCGCCAGCTCTCCCTCCTCGGCTCGTGCGCCTCGTGCGGCGAGTACCCCGCCTGTCTCGACCTCATCGCCCGCGGCGCCGTCAACGTCGACGCCCTCATCTCCGCCACGCCCCCCCTCGCCGAAGGCACCGCGTGGTTCCAACGCCTTTACGACAAGGAGCCGGGTTTGATGAAGGTGATCCTCAGACCGTGAACGGTTCGCGCTTGGAGGCGCGGAATCCGCCGGCGGCGGCTGCGCCGGCCTCGCCGGTGAAAACGCCTCCAGGAGCGGCTCGACGGTTCCTGGTTTCAACAAAGCGCTTTCTCCAATCGCCGCTCGAGTTTCCTGGGGTCTTTCGTCTGGCATTCCCATACCACCACGACTTCCCACCCAATCTTCCTGAGCTCTTTCCGGTTTCTCCTGTCACGCTTCACGGTTCGTTCGAACTTGGGCAGCCAGTAGCCCTTTCGCGTTGCCGGCGTGCTCGCCTCTTTGCAGCGGGGGTGTCGATGCCAGAAACAGCCGTGTACGAATATGGCGGTCCTGTGCCTTGGCAGGACAACGTCTGGAATGCCGGGGAGATCGCTGCGGTGGAGCCGGAACCGGTAGCCGAGACGATGAAGGGTGGAACGCACCCTGATTTCCGGGCTCGTGTCCGTGGAGCGGACGCGGCTCATGATCCAACTGCGTTTCTCTTTGGAGAAGGTGTCCAAATGCTCTTATCGCCGAATCGAGATCTTCAGGCTGGGATCGTCTCGCACATTCCGCGTTCCGCCTCGGCGCCCGCCCAAGTGGCCTCGGCAAAGTGGCGAAGACGCTTACCTATCGTCCCGATCCCAAGTATGCAGCAGTTCTCTGTTGCTCGTTCATGGTGGGACTCTCCAGCATTTCCTCAACCGCGGGATTCAGGCAATGCCTGGCGATCCAGGAGATCACCGGCGCGCACACGGCGTCGCCGAAGCCAAAGAGGGCCTTGTTCAATGGCGCGTCGACAAGGAAGTCGTCCGCCCCCATGAGCCGCGCACACTCGCGCGGAGTCAGGAGGCGAACCTTCACCTTGCCATATCCGGCCTGAACGAGGATCTGCCTCCCGCTGCCTCCCCGGGGAGTTCGCAGGCAACCGGCGATCCCGTCGGTGCGCAGTTCGGCCATGGAACGCCCATTGCGCACGCGGCGAAACACCGTGCCGAAAGACCATTTCCGAGCGTCCGTCATCCTGCCCAGTTTCTCGGCGTGTCTCCCGCTCATCTGGTTGACAAGATAATCCCGGCGCTCCGCGTTCCACCAGAAGGGCGAGTTGTCCGGGAGGTCCTCCAGGATGTCCTCCAGCCCGCGACTCCGTTTCGGAAGTTCCGGCATCTCCCGAATGCGCCAGGCAATTTCGGGATGCTGGGAGACGAAGTCCGCCAGCGGTTTGGGACGGATCTCGCTTTCGTAGGACGCCGGACTCTCCCGCGTCTCCCAGGAACCGTGGCCGTCTTGGAGCATGCCAACCACGAACAGGCGAACGCGGCTCTGTGGAAGAAAACGCGCCGCATCGATAATCATGGGATCGACAACATAGCCCAGACGATTGAGCGCCAGAAGGGCCGCTTGGAAGTCCCGTCCGCCGTGGGAGGTCAGGAACCCCGCGACGTTTTCCAGGAGTGCGATCGGCGGTCGGCGTTCATTCATTTCGTCCAGAATCCGGACGAACCCCCAATAAGCCGACGACTGCTTTCCGCCGAGTCCCTTGCGCATCCCGGCGAGCGAAAGATCGTTGCAGGGAAAGGAAGCCGTGGCAAGAGTCACGCGGGGGACGCGCCCGGGTCCCAGTTCGTGAATGTCGCGGACAAGATAGTGGGATTCGCCGACCCCGAAATGGGCCGCGTACATGTCGCGCTTCTCAGAGGCAATGTCATTGGCGAAGGCGACCGACCAGCCTTCCTTCTCCAAGCCGACCCTCATGAGGCCGATGCCCGCGAAGAACTCAGCGAAGGTCTTTCGCCGGAGGACGTTCTTGAGGAAACCCGAGTTTGCCGAGCTCGGAGTCTGCATGGTTGCCCGCTGCTCTGACCTGCAATCGGGGATGCGCCAAGGGCTCCGCGGACCGGAGAGGCCGTGTCCCACCTCGCAATGCCCCATTTTGGAGGTCCCGCCGCATCCCGCGCGCCCTTCCCCGTCCCGGGATCTCGGGGCGCAGGACGGTCCCCCCAGCGGCATGAACCGCGCCGATGCTACTGAGAATCACCGTGAAAGCCCAGCAGAATCCCCGCTTGCGGGGCTACGCGGACGTCTCCAGCGAAAGCGCCTCCAGGAGGGGCTCGACGATTTCCGCCGCCTCCTCGTAGTCATCCAGCCAATAGGCGCGAGGATTCCGCCGCAACTTCAAGAAGCGCCCCGTGTTCTCAGGAACCGCGCTTCGGTGGAATCGCATGTACACGCAGTCGTCGTCCAGTCCGACGACGCGGATCTTGCCCGTGGCGTGCGACATGGAGAAACGCGCCCGCTTCGACAGTCCCGCCTTCCCCATCTGGGCTTGCAGGAAAATGCTATAGCCCTTTTCGATCGGGACCGTATAGGCCAAGTTGCCCCGCGTGGGCCGGCACTGGAACACGTAGTACGGGGGCGTTCCGCAGAAGGACAATTCGTCGAACAGATCGCCCAGCACTTCTGGATCGTCATTCACCCCGCGAATCAAAGGCGTTTGGTTCACCGTCACCGCGCCCGCCCGGTGCAGCAAGTGCAGCGCCTCGCGCGCGGGCTGGGTCAGCTCCCGCGGATGGTTGAAATGGCACATGAAGTACAGCTTCCTTCCCGGGCGGCTGTACTTCTTCACCATGTCCGGCAACGCCGGATCGTCCAGGATTCGATACGGGTTGAACGCCGGCATCTTCGTGCCGATCCGGACGATTCGCACGTGGCCGATCGCGCGAATCTGCCCGATGATCTCGTCCAGCTTGCGCGTGGAGAGGATCAGAGGATCTCCCCCCGTCAGCAAGACGTTGGAGATCTCGGGGTGGTGTCGGATGTAGCGGACCGCCTCGCTGATGTCCCGGGTCACCTCGTCGTTGCCGCGCATGAAAAGCCGCTTGCGGAAACAGAACCGGCAATACCCGCCGCACACGCCGTTCACGAGAAGGAGCGCCGTGTCCCCATACTTGTGCTCGAGGCCCGGCGCCACCGTATAAAGCCCCTCAAATGAGGCATCCAGCGGACCGTTGTCCCCTAACTCCCCTTCGCACGGTATGGCAATCCGGCGAATGGGGTCCTCGGCGTCCTCCCAATCGATCAGTCCCAGATAGTAGTCGCTGCACCGGAAGGCGAAGCGGCTCGTAACCGGCTGCAACAGGGCCTTTTCCTGCGCGTTCAGCTGCGGGACCTGGTCGAGTTTGACGTAGTATCTGGCTTTGCCCATCATAGGAATCCTCCCTTCCTGGGACCTGACGGGGCCCCCGAGTGGTGAGTCCTCCCGCCCGTCGGCCCCGTTCGAGGGGCCGAGAACAAGTCTCCAGCCGGGCCCTGCCGGCCAAAGACCCCGCCCCGCTCCGGAGCCAGATCTCTCCCCCCTCCCGCGAGGCCGGCGGGAGAAAAGCCACGGAGCGGTGCTGTTTCCCATAGATGCTACCCCCCCCGTTCAGGGACATGCAAGGCCTTTCTTGCCCCGCACCCCGGAATTCCCATGTAACCCCAGCAAACTCAACATCTCACGTCGGGCCGTCCCGAGAGGAAAAGACTCCGGATCCGCCGCCTGCGGGGCATCTCCGAGGGTTCAGGGAAAGCCCCGGCCCGTCTTTCCGAGGGGAGCCGCCCCTCTTTGCCCGCCCCCCGGTCGAGCGTAGCGACTGCCGACGGTTGGCGGGGTCTTCTGAGATCATCGATTGGCTCCCGCTAGACTTCCGGCAACTCCTGCCCCGACCTCCGCGGGCTCTCAGCAAAACCTTGCGCGAGGGGAGGGGGTTTGGTACGATGCCGCCGATTTCCAGCGATTCCATCGGGAATCGAACGAGTTGGCGCGGAACGCTTGGCAACATGGCCGCATCTCGGAAGCGCGGCCGGGGCTGTTTGGGGAGGGGAAGCGGCAGAGAAGAGGCGGACATGATCGAGATCGGCATCATCGGCTGCGGCGCCATGGGGCGCCATCACGGTGAAGCATACCGGCAAATGGAGAACGTCCACGTCGCGGGCGTCGCGGACCTTGTCGAGGTGCAGGCGAAACGGCTGGCCGCGGACCTTGATACCCGCCCCTACGCCGATTTCCGCGACATGCTTCCCGATGTCGAGGCGGTCGTGGTTTGCACGCCCTCCTTTCAGCGCGTCGACGTCGTCACGGAATGCGCCCGCGCGGGGAAGCACATCTTCTCCGAAAAGCCCCTTGCCTTGACACTGAACGACGCCGACCGGATTCTGGGGGCGGTCGAGGCGGCCGGCGTGAAGTTCATGACCGGCTACGTGCTTCGCTTCACGCAGCCCTACAACGTCCTGTGCGAGACCTTCAACTCGGGCGAGCTGGGGCGCCTCATCACGTGCTGGACCCGCCGCTACATGCCCTGCCCCCTGTCGATTCTCGAGCGATGGTACGGCGATCAGGACAAGAGCGGCGGCGTGGCCATTGATTTCGCGAGTCACGATATCGATCTCCTGCGCTGGATCGGGGGAGACGCCAGGACCGTCTTCGCCCACGTCGCCCGCGTGCGCCCCGGCGTTCGCGCGGATGAGCACGCGCAGGCCCTCTTCACCTTCCAGAACGGCGGCATGGGAACCATCGACGTGAGCTGGTCCTCGTGGCTGGACGAGACGTCTCTCGGCGTCATCGGTTCGCAGGGGAGCATGATCGTCGATCGGTCGGGCGCGGTGCGCAAAAAGATCGGCGACGGCAAAGAGGAGATCGTCGAGTGCGCGAGCAGCATGAGCGTCACTCCGTCCGGCGACCTCGGGGCGAAAGACGAGGAGGGCCATATCAGGGCCCTCGCATCGTCGGAGGAGACGATCCAAGAGCATTTCATCCGGTGCATCGAAGAGGACCTGGAGCCGAAGACGAACGGGCCGGACGCCCGCGGGATCCTCGAAACGGCTCTGGCGATCCAGGAGTCGGCGCGCACGGGAAAGTCGGTGGATCTGGCGGGATAAAGCGGCCTCTCGAGCGAACGTGCTCCGCGAGCGCTCGACCGCCATCTGATTTGCATCGCTCTCGAAAGGAGCAAACGCCCATGATCGAACTGGGAATCATCGGATGCGGCGGAATGGGAAGCCATCACGCGCGGACCTTCCACCGCATGGAGAAGACGGAAGTCACGCGCGTCGCCGACCTGGTGGAAGAGAAGGCGGTTAAGCTGGGGAGAGAGATCGGAGCGCGTCCAACGACCGACTTCCGCGAGATGCTGCCGGATGTGGACGCCGTGGTGATTTGCACGGAGCCCTTTCGCCGGACGGACGTGGTTGTGGAATGCGCGCGGGCGGGCATGGATATGTTTGCCGAAAAGCCGCTGGCTCTCAACCTCCGGGAGGCGGATCAGATTCTCGAAGCCGTCGAGCAAGCGGGCGTCCTCTTCATGACCGGCTACGTTCTTCGCTATACCCACCCCTACAAACTCCTCTGCGAGACCTTCAACTCCGGCGAGCTGGGCCGGTTGGTCAACTGCTGGACTCGTCGCTACATGCCGTGCTCCATGGTCGGCACGTGGTACGGCGATCAGGAGAAGAGCGGCGGCATCGCGCTCGACTTCGCGAGCCACGACATCGACCTGCTGCGTTGGATGGGGGGCGACGTGAAAACCGCTTTCGCTCACGCCGACCGGGTGCGTCCCGCCATCCGGGCCGACGAACACGCCCAGGCGCTCCTCGCCTTTGAGAACGGCGGCATGGCGGCTCTCGACGTGAGCTGGTCTTCCTGGCTGGACGAGACCTCCCTCGGCGTCATCGGCACGGAAGGGAGCATCGTCGTGGACCGTTCCGGTACGGTGCGCAAGAAGATCGGCGACAAGAAGGAACAGATTCTCTCGACCCAGGGCGCCATGAGCGTGAACCTCGCGGGCGATCTCGGGCAGAAAGACGGAGACGGGAACATTCAGGCCGTGGCCTCGCGCGAAGAGACGATCCAGGAGCACTTCGTCCGGTGCCTGGAAGAAGGCGTCGAGCCCAAAACCAACGGGCGCGACGCGCGGGGCGTGCTCCAGACGGTGCTGGCGATTCACGAGTCGGCGCGGACGGGCAGAGCGGTCCACTTGAATGGAACGGGGTGAGGCGGCCGGCCTCGGGGGCCGAGGCCGAGAAGCGAGGGGAGGGGAACGATGAAGAAAGGCATTTGTATCGGCTCGGTTCCGGGTTCCGTCCTGGTCGAGCAATTCCAGCGGGCGGCCGCCTGCGGGTTCCAGGCCGTGGAAATCATGCCTCTCGACGGCGACGCGAAACGGCAGGAGGTTCGCGCCTTGGCCGAGACGCACGGCCTCGCGGTCTCCAGCGTTATGAACGCGGACCACTGGCAGCATCCTCTCTCGGACCCGGACCCCGCCGTGCGACAGCGCGGGCTCGAGGGCATTCGCACGTCCATCGAGACCGCCGCGGCGGTCGGCGCGGACACGGTCCTGGTCGTGCCCGCGACGGTCACGCCGGACGTGACTTACGAGGAGGCCTGGGACCGCTCGACCGAGGCCTTGGCCGAAGTCCTTCCCTTGGCCGAGGAGCGGAAGGTGGCGCTGGCGATCGAGAACGTGTGGAACAAGTTCCTGTTGAGTCCGCGGGATTTCGTGGAATACGTCGACCGCTTCGACAGCGAGTTTCTCGGCGCCTATTTCGACGTGGGCAACATCGTGCTTTTCGGGTATCCGGATCACTGGATTCGAAGCCTCGGCGAGCGCATCCGCAAGGTGCATCTCAAAGGGTTTGACGCGGGCCGCTCGGCCTTTACCTGGCTTCTCGAAGGAACGATCGATTGGGAGCGCGTGGTGGGCGCCTTGCGAGAAGTCGGCTATGACGACTGCCTGACGGCAGAGCTGCCCCAAGATGAAAAGGATCCTGTGGGGAGGCTGCAGCGAATCGGCGCTGACATGGATTACATTCTGAGTTTGGGGAGAAGGAAAAAGTCATGAAGCAGCGCAAAGTCGGTGTCATGATCGAGTCGTTTCGACTGGGAGTGAGGGAGGGCATCCGCAAGGCCGCCGAGATCGGCGCGGATGGTTTTCAGATCTACGTGACGGGGGGCGAGATGGCGCCCGAGTCCATGGGAGAAAGCGCCCGCAGGGATTTCCGCGATTTCGTCGCGAAGCAGGGACTCGTGATCAGCGCGCTCTGCGCCGACTACGGCCACGGCTTCCTGGATGCCGACAAGAACGACGAGATCGTCGAGAAGTCGAAGAAGTGCGTCGATCTCGCCGTGGATCTCGGAACGAATGTGATCACGACGCACATCGGCAAGCTTCCCGACGACGCCGCCGACCCGCGGTGGAAGGCGTGCTACGAAGCGATCTCCGAACTGGCGTCCTACGGCGAATCGCGCGAGGTGTTCTTCGCGACGGAAACCGGTCCCGAGAGTCCCGAGCATCTGCTTCGGTTCCTCGAGACGGTCCGCAGCCAGGGGATCAAGGTGAACTACGATCCCGCGAACTTCGCCATGAACGGCTTCGATCAGCTGGCGGGCGTGAGAATCCTCAAGGATTACATCGTGCACACGCACGCCAAAGACGGGATGAAGGGAGAGATGCGCGAAGTTCCCCTCGGCGAAGGCGCCGTGGACTTCCCGAAGTACATCGCGTTGCTGGACGAGATCGGTTACGACGGGTTCCTGACGATCGAGCGCGAGGTGGGGGACGATCCGATAAGCGACGTCGTGAAGGCGGTCGAGTTCCTTCGGCAGTTCTGAGAGGGAGGATGGAACACGGATGACGCGGATGATGCGGATGATGCGGATATCGCGGATAAAAAGATCCGTCCAATCCGCTCGATCCGTCCGATCCGTGTTCTATCGGAAAAAGGGGGGATGGAACACGGATGACGCGGATGCTGCCGATGCCGCGGATGAGACGGGTGTCGCGTGTCCACTTCGGGGCCGGAGTCTTTGCCGCGTAGCGCGTTCGTGCTATTCTTCACAGAACGGGGAGTCCAATCGTGTTGCACGCGGATCTGACCGAGATGATCATCGCCTCCTTCTACCGCGTGTATAACCACTTGGGCTATGGATTTCTCGAGAAGGTTTATGAGAATGCCATGATGATAGAGTTCCGGAAGCAAGGGCTCCAGGGTCGGCAACAGGAGAGAATCAAGGTTTATTACGACGGAGAGGAAGTTGGGGATTACTTCGCCGATATTCTCGTGAATGATCTCGTAATCGTCGAACTCAAGGCGGCCAGGACGATCCAGGCGGATCATCAGGCGCAGCTGACCAACTATCTGAGGGCCACTGACAAGGAGGTCGGTCTGCTCCTCAATTTTGGTGAGACACCCGAATTCAAGAGAGTCATCTTCACGAATGACAGGAAACGGGCGCCATTGGGCGACGAAGGAAAGAATATGGAACACGGATGACGCGGATGATGCGGATGATGCGGATATCGCGGATAAAAAGATCCGTCCAATCCGCTCGATCCGTCCGATCCGTGTTCTAACGACGGAATCAGACCTGGGAGGCGAAGTCTATGAATGGGATCGCAAAGCGAGGGCGGGTTATGGTTTGGGGGCTCGCGGTTGGGGCGCTGACGGTCTTTGCGGGCTGCGCGGAGAAGTTGCAGGAGAAGGAAGACAAGGTGATCCGCGTCGTCCGCAATCTCGGCGGGCGCGAGGGGTTTCGCCGACACTGGAGAGCGTGGAAAAGCGCTTACGAGCGGAAATATCCCGGTTGGACCCTCGAGCTCATCGACCTGGGCGACACGGACGCGGCGGGCTATTACAAGACCCGCGTCGCCACGGGCGACCTGCCCGAGATTGTGCAGACGTGGCTTCTGACGCCATACCTGGCCGATGGCGGCTACATCCAGCCTTTGCCCGACTCGTTCTACGAGGAGTTCGGCATCCCCTTGCCCGAGCCCTACAAAGGCAGACGCTATACGAGCCAAGGCGGCCTGCAGATCGTCGGCATCGCGGTGAACAGGAAAATGTGGGCGGACGCCGGCGTCACCGAGCCGCCCGCGACGTGGGCCGAATTCATCGCCGGTCTGGACCGGATCAGGAAGATGGGGAACAGGCCGCTGGTGTACGGAGGGCGGCAATGGTCGGCGGCAATGCCGCTGACCTGCGCCATCCAGTCGGAAATGTACGACCGAGAGCCCGACGCTCCCGGCCCGTCGTGGAGCCGCCTGATGGACGAAGAGAAGGTCCGCTTCGCCTCGAACCCGACGGCCCGCATGATCCTGGAAAACATGGTCTATCTGCTCGACAACTTCGTCGAGAAAGGCGCGGGGAGCGACGGCTACAACGAAGAGCAGCGCGACTTTTACGGCGGCGAAGGCGCGACGTGGATCATGGGCTGCTGGATCGGCGGCGAGATCGAGCCGAACCAGGTCGATTTCGAGATCGACTACTGGCCGATTCCTTCCATGACCGGCCGTCCCCCCACGTTTCTCGGTTCGCCGCAACTGCAGAGCGGCTGGGCGATCTCGAGCGCCGTTCAGGGCGAGAAACTGGAGAAGGCCATCGCCGCGTTCGAAGTGTTCTACGAGCCGGAAGTCCACGAGATTTACCTCAACGCTGAAGGGCAGTTCAAACTGGCCGAGAAGGTCCCGATCAAGGGCCTGCAAAGCGACTGGCCGGCCACGCAGAAGTTCTTCGACAACATGACGGCCCGGCTCGAGCAGTACGGCTACGTTTCCGGGTGGCAACGGGCGCTGGACGACAAGTCGCCCGACGGCGCCGCGTTCGAGCGCATCATGCAGGACATTCTCGCCGGCAACCGGGACGTGGACGCTCTCCTCAAGATGCTGGACGACGAGTGGGACAGCGCCCGCAAGGGAAGGTAGAGGCGAGCATGGCGGACGGGAGTCATCGGCCGGCCCGACGCGCGAGATTCTGGCAGGAAAGTCTCCATTCCGTCGTTCTCTGCGGCCCGGCCGTCGTCATCTACGGCGGCTTCATGGTCCTGCCCGCCGTCCTCGGCTTTGGCTACAGTTTCACGGACTGGAACGGGTGGGCGCGCAAGGCGAACTTCATCGGCCTGGCGAACTTCGCCGAGCTCTTCCGTGACAAGCAACTCCTAGCCGCCGTCAAGTTCACACTCTTCGAGACGGTCCTTCTTGTTCTCTTTTTCACCTTCGCCAGCATGGCGCTCGCGGTTCTGCTCGACAAGATCCGCATGATGAAGGGCCTGATCCGCAGTCTCTTCTTCTATCCCTACATCCTCAGCATGTTGGTTGCCGCCCTCGCCTTTGTGTACATGGCCAACTACCGAGAGGGCGCCGTCAACGTCATTGTCCGAGCGGTGGGCGAGAACGGCGCTGTCCTCGGCGTCCTCTCTTGGCTGAGGGGTTGCTTCGAGTTTCTCGGATCGGGGTCGTGGGCGCCTGGATGGCTCGGGAGCGCGTGCGCGTGGATGGCCTCTCACGTCTGCGATCCCGCGACGTGGCCCCAGGACTGGATGGGCGATGCGGCGCTGGTTCCCTATTTCATCTTCGCCCTGATGGCGTGGAGCTGTCTCGGCTTCTTCACGATGATCTACCTGGCCAACCTCCAGACCATTCCCGAGTATCTCTATGAGGCCGCCGACATCGACGGCGCCGGCCCCTGGAGCGTCTTCACGAAGATCCAATTCCCCATGCTTCTGCCCACCGTGACGACCAACTCCGTCCTCGCCCTCATTACGGGGATCAATCTCTTCGGCCAGATTCTCGTGACCACCGAGGGTGGACCAGGATACCGAACCTTTACCGTCGGCTACTACATCTACTCCCTGGGGATACTCAAGAACCGCCAGGGGTACGCCACGGCCGTTTCCGTAGTCATGTTCGTCGCCTTGGTCGTGATCGCCTTCATTCAGGTCAGCCTTCTTCGGCGGAAGGAGGTCCAGGCGTGACGTCCCGAGGCTGGAGAAAACGCTTCCCTTCTCTGGAGATCGCCATGCTCCTGGCGGGCGTTCTGTTCCTGTCGCCCTGCTTTCTGATCTTTCTCAATTCGTTCAAGACTCTGCCGGAGATCGTTCAAGCGCCTTTGGCGCTTCCGGAATCGTGGCGCCTGGACAACTACTCGTACGTCTTCACCGGCGTCAAGCTGGCGCGGCCCATGTTCAACAGCCTGCTCATGTGCGCCGCCGTCATTCTTTGTCTCATCACCACCGCGCCCATGGCCGCTTACTCCCTCATGCGACGCCCCATGGCGACGGGCAAGTTTCTGCGACTCTTTTTCCTGGCGGGCCTCATGATTCCCTTCCAGGTGATTATGATCGCCCTCATGAAAGAGTTCCGTTTCCTCGGAATTCAACATACGTATCTCGCTCTGGTCCTCACCTACGTCGCGGGCGGCTTGCCTCTTTGCATCTTCATATACAGCGGCTTCATGTCCACGATTCCTCGCGAGCTCGAAGAAGCGGCCGCCATCGACGGCTGCGGTCCGATTTCGACCTTCTGGCGCATCGTCTTCCCTCTCCTTGCGCCGTGCACCGTGACGATCGTCATTTTCTGGGGGCTTTGGATCTGGAACGACTTCGTCGTGGCCTTCATCATCATGGGGCCGACGAAAGGACAGTTGGCATTCGTCCAACTCTGGCGATTTCTCTCGGACAAGTACGTCAAGAACTGGAACTACATCTTCGCCGGCGTCGTGGTCCTCTCTGCCCCGGTGACGGTTCTCTATCTCGTCATGCAACAGAGGCTCATCAAGGGCCTGACCGCGGGGGCGGGAAAGTAGGCTTCTCGCGCGGTTTCGCGCCGCAGGAACCGCGAAGGTTGGGGGACGCTCAAGCTTTGGCAAGGCGCCGGAGCTCAAGTGGTTGGGCG